>DASTVU010000647.1:0-23943 GCA_035758935.1 Pyrinomonadaceae bacterium
TGCGTGTCTTCACCTTCATTGGTTTGCCGGCGTAGATCTTGCCCATGCGCTGCAGGTTCTTTTCGGAGATCGCGCCGGAGAACATGAGCAGCGGCCAGGTGAAGTTTGGACCATTGAGTCGTCGCAATTTATAAAGCCACATCCCGAGCGAACCCACGCGCCATGCCATCGGTCCCCACCAACTGTACTGTCCGGGCCGCAGGTTCATCTTCCAGCACTTCATCATCAGTTGCCACTGAAGCTTGGTGAGCTGCCGCGTCTGCGTGACGCCCTCTTCCTTTTCCATGCGCGTGTCGTGCAGCGGCGTAAAGATCGACGGAACAAGAAAGGCAAACAAGCCACGACGCTCAATTTCGTAGACGAGATCGATCGTCTCCATCACGTCCTGATCAGTCTCACCCGGATTGCCGACGATCAACGTCATTGCCGGAAACCAGTTGTTTTCGTTCAGCACCCGCAGTCCTTCGAGCACGACGCTGGGCCAGTCTTCAATCGAGAACGGCACACCTTTGCTCGACATGATCTGCTTGGCCATGCGGACCGACCCGGTCTCGAGCCCGATCAATGGCGCGAGCGCCTTCTTCTGCGGGTGACTACTCAAAAGCGGAAAATGAATCGGACTCTTGGGTAGCAGAAGATCAGAGAGTTGCTTGATGAGCAAAGGATCGACAACCGCCGGCGCGATCGTGCAATGACTCAGCACGTGTTGCTCGACGCCAGGTGTATTCACGATATCTGAATAAAGATCGACGAGCGCCTCACGGTTTGGAAAATAGAACGGCGTATCGGTATGCACCTGTCCCCAGATGAACATGTCTTCGGTGGCAAGCGAGATCTGCTTGTTGCCATGTCTCACGTTGGCTCGGACCGCTTCCATGATCTTGTCTTTGGGAAGATCGATCTGTGGATTCAGATCGGGCACACAAAACTTGCACCGCCGCCCGCAGCCGGTGGTCATCTCAACCACGCCAAAAGTCGTTCGCGTATCGGGAAACAGGATTCCCTCGCGGTCCACCGGGTGCTGGACTTCAACACGGCGCGGCAAGTCTTCTCCCTGGATTGCTTTTCTAAACAGTTCGAGAGTTTCGACAGATTCACTGCGTCCTTCGACTACGCAATCGATGCTCAATTCTTCGTAGGTGTCCGTCTGAATGATCTGCCAACCACCGGAACCGCCGACGATTACTTTGAAGTTACTGCGAAACGGACTGCCCTTGATCTTCGCAAATAGATCGCGGGCGTAGTGAGAATTGATCGGCATCCTTGACGACCCAAAGATCGACGTGTAAACGCCGGCAGCGAACGTAACGCCGAGCGGATTATGTGTTGAGACTGCGACGACGCGCGTTCGCGGTCCAACAAACTTGTGAAGATCGTCAGGATAACAAGCGACGACATCGTCGCTGCGGTATTCACGCGATAGAGACTTCTCCACCAGTCTCACACCCGCCGGCATGTAACGGGCCGAACCGTCAGGATTGTGTTCGACTTCGCGCCACTTCGGATACTTGCGATTGATGACACCTTCCATCCAGATCGGCAGTGATGCGAGTGCCATCTGAATGAAATAGCCAGCGTGATCGATCGCTTCCGTGAGCGGCGCGGTCAGAACGATCATGCGACCACCGTCGGCCGGTGGTTCGTGTGTGATTTGTGGTTCGGGCGATTTGCGTTTGGATTGTTTGTTGGGGGTACTCATCAATTCAATATCCGGATGATATCAGAGATTCGTGGCTGCGATGGCTTCAATCTCGATCAAAAACTCGTAATGAAGCTTACCACACGGAATGACTGCGCGAGCGGGACGATTATCACCAAGCACTCTCGAGTAAACTATATTAAATGCTTCCCACAGATTAATGTCTGCTATGGAGACGTTGATCTTGAGAACGCGATCCCAGTCACTGCCTGCGGCTTTGAGAATTGCGTGAACGTTGCTGAGCGCCAGCTCAGTCTGTTCTTCGATTGAACCCATCTTCTTTTCGCCAGTGGCGGGATCGATCGAAAGCTGTCCGGCGACGAAGACCAGTCCGTTGTAAACCGTGGCTTGCGAGTAATGCCCAGCCGGTTGCGGAGCATTAGGGGTGTTTATTCTCTTGATCTCCATGTGCCGCAAGATAACATGCCACACAAGGCACAAAAAGCACAAAAAGCATAAAAGCAAACAAATCTCTCAACGACCTTCTGTGCCTTTTGTGCCTTTTGTGCTTTTTGTGGCCCTATTTGGGAAATGCCGCTTCTTCGATAACGCGTTTTGCCTGCTGGAAATGACGGTGTTCGTGGACGACGATGATTCGATACGCGTCCATCAGACTGTAAGTGATGGCGGCAGCGACAGGTGAGGTGATAACGATCTTTTCGAGGTCGAAATGTTCAGTCGCCTTCATCTTTTCGCCGATCAGTGTCTGCTGGTCGATGAAGTCGTTAATGACAGAGGCGCTAATATCGCTTTGGGCCGGTTCAAAACGTTTCGGAGCTTTTATCTTACGCGTACTGGCCGGATCGAGTGACTTGATCAACAGCTTTCCTGCAAGTCCGGGCAACAATGGCATGCTCTCCCAGATCGACTGCTTTCTTCCTTTAAGCACGTCGTCGACGATCGGAAAATAACCTTTGTTCGAAGTGAGCAGATGATCGAAGCATTGACCGACGCTCCAGCGTTCTGCTGACGGTTTCCAGTTCAGTTGTGTAGGAGATAAATGGCCAAATGTAGACTTTGTGTCCGCGGCAAGCTGGTTGACCGCTGTTATCAGGCTCGGCAGATCGGCGGTTTTATAGTCCATCAAGCTACGTTGGGGAGACGCCCCTCCTTGGAGTGCGCCAACTTGTTGGCGCTTTAGTATTTTTACCAAAGCGGTAACAAGTTACCGCACTCCAAGGAGACGCCCTACTTCAAGAGATCCTACTGACCCATAGCCGAGGCAGTTTCACCAGTACCAGCTAACGAAGATACAGTGAGCTTAGTATCGGCATGCTGCCATGCCTTTTCAAATTCCAGCTGGACACTACGCGCCGCCGATTCCTTGCCTTGTTTTCTCAAACTCTCGGCAAGGCCAAACAACGCGCGTCCGTTACGATGGTGTCTTTGAATCTCAGCACGAAATACTTTCTCGGCTTCTTTGTAATCGCCATTCGCGAGTAGCGCTCCGCCGAGCACTTCACGTACCGGCAGGTCCCAGTCTGACGGTTCGGCGTACGCGGTTGCGTCTTCAGCAGCGACGGCTTTGTTCAGAAGATCGTACGCTGCCTGCTTGTCGCCACGTGCCAGGGCGATTTTGCCTTCCAACGCCAACTCACCAACCTTCGTGACGTCAGACGCCGCATTGCTGAACATGCGCACATCTTCCGTCAAGGTTTTGTTGACGGCCCGCAGTGCTGCTAGTTCCGCTTCAGCTTTTGGGATTTGTTTCGAAGCCACATACGCACTGCCACGCGCGAAGTGCCAGAATGCGGTCGTGATCTTGAGTGACGGATCCGGTTTCGGCTCTTTCAAGATCTCGTCCCATTTGCCAAAACGCGTAAGTGACATACTCGTGTATGGCAGGAACATCTCGAGCATCGGCATCGCCTTAACAACCGGCTTTACGTTTGCTTCGAGATCGCGGCACGACTTGATTGAATCTGCATAACGTCCCTTCATGGCGCTTGCTGCCGCCAGGAAGTGGATGTTGTGGTTGTAGTACATCGCCGGGTAGAGACCGTTATTACCACTCTTCTGGATGTACTCTTTGTCTACCGCGATGGCGTCGACATTTGACTGAGCGGCCGCATAGTAATCACCCGTGCGAATGTAAATGTGCGACGGCATGTGGACCAGGTGACCAGCCTTCGGAGCGACCTTTCCCAGCCGGGCCGCGCTTGGGAGTCCTCGCTCGGCACTTGTGGAAGCTTCAACGGCATGGATGTAGTAGTGATTCGCGCCCGAGTGGTTTGGATTACGACGCAAGACCTCTTCGAGCACTGCAACGATTTCGAGCGTGCCCTCAGCCGGCTTGCCATCAAGTGTCCAAAGTTTCCACGGACGCAAATTCATCATGCTCTCGGCGTACAGCGTTGCCGCATCAAGATCGTCCGGATAACTTTTTGCAAGCTCGCCCATCGCGTTTTTGTAGGCGACTTCGAGCTGGGCTTTGTCCGCCTGAACATTGGCAGAGTAACGTTTTGAGAGAGCGTTGATATAAGCCTGGTCTTGTTCCGAGGCTTTTGGGGCGAGAGCGACGGCTTTCTGTAAGTTTCCATATGCCTCCAGAAGCGCATTAGCGTCGGCAGGCACGTTGTAATTCGACCCCAGGGCAAGCGCTACGCCCCAATAGGCCATGGCCAACTGTGGATCAAGTTGGGAAGCCTGCTTGAACGACCTAATCGCCTCTTCATGATTAAAAGCGTAGATGTAAGCCAGGCCTTGATTAAAGAATTTCTGGGCTTCGGGGTTTTTGGTTGAGACCGGATGGTCGATATCTCCCAGCCCTGCTTCAAGTGTTGCTGGTTTTGGGTCTTTCGCTGGAGCGTGGCCGTGTTGACCCACTGCCACGACGGGAATGAGTAGCAGAATCGCAAAGAACAAACGTTTCATTTGAAATCTCCTGCACCGGCTTACCATGCCGGAAATGGCTGTCACGAATTACATTTTACATTTCCCAACGCGCAAAAGTTATGGCAAAAGGGTCATCTATTCCGCGCCATATTTCATTTGCACCACTCTCGCCTTCCCTTTTGCATAGACTGTCACGACAAACAGATCGTCGAATTTCCGCTCGTCGATCGTTGGAACGATATCGCCGCCCAGCATCTTTATCACGTCGGGAATGGAGTTGCTGTGGCCAACTACGAGAACGCTCTCGCCGGCGCGTTCGAGAATCTTATTCGTGACCTCAGCGGTTGATTCCGCGGCGATCTGTCTCGGGTTGGATGGATTTGACTTTAACGTGAAGGGCGTGGCCGTTAAGCCGAGTTTTGTTGCCAGCGGCTCGGCAGTCTGTTTAGTTCGGGTGAACTGCGAAGTGAAGATCGCTTTGATACCGGCGTTGCTGAGCAGACGTGCAAGTTCCTGTGAACGCACGACTCCTTCTTTCTTTAGCGGCGGATCCTGCCTCGGTTCGTCTTCTTTTTCGGCGTGACGAATCAAAAACACAGTGACGGGTTTGAATTCTTCCTGTGCAACTGCGGCTGGCGAAGCTACCGCAACCAACAGAAGAAGTACGCAAAGGATTAACGGTTTTACCTTCATTTGTTTTTTGTGCTTTATGTGCCTTTTGTGCTTTTTTGTGGCTAACTTTTCCAACCTGGTGGCGCTTCAGGCCATTCTCTATCCGGGCTAACAGGCTCCGCCTGATCCGGTCCAAGTCGCTCGGGCGCGATCTCAGCGACGATGAAATTCTCGGGTGGCACGGGCGCACCTGCCAAACGTCGCAACAAGGCGATCTGTCCCGCGTGTGTCATTGCATCCGAAAACGGGCCCTGCAGCAAGCGCTCTTCTGACATGCCTTCGAGCAGCGCGTCTCCGTTGCGGAGATGTTGGGCCAGCAGTCCGAGCATTTCGTGAAAACGTTCGATCTCCTCTTCCAACGACTCCAGCGGCTCAGGCCAGTAGCGACCGCCGACGAAATGTGTGCGTGCGTAACCGAGCACGCTCGTCATGTGACGAACCAGTTCCGCAGGCGTGCGCACGCCTTCGTGGGCGCGAAATGAACCAAAATCTTCCGGCGCATCGCGCAGAGCCTTTTGCGTGCGGTAAGCAAGTGCGGCCAGGAAATGGTTCAGCAGTTTTCTCTTGGCGTCCATGTCACAACAACTCTTTGCGCATCGGTACGAGCTCGAGCTTCACTTGCTCTGTCAGATCCAGATCGAAGTTCCCTGTCTCCTTAAAACCACACGACTTGTAAAACTCGATCCCGGGCAGCGTCGCCATTAACTCGAGAGCGCGAAAGCCTTCGCCGCGTGCCTCCGTCTCACACTGGTTGAGAATCGCGCGGGCGATTCCTTTGCGCGCGTGAGCAGGATGAATGAAAAAGGCCCGAATCTTTGCCGGTTCCGACTGCGGATCAAGATAACCGGCATCTCTCGACGTGTATTGATCGCCGCCGAAGAGAGTCTTTCGCTTGCTCCAGCCGCCGCAACCAACTAACTGTCCGTCAGTCTCAGCGACGAGGTAAGTGCCATCCTCGATCAGATCGGTATCGACACCAAAAACAGTCGCGATGGCGGTCTCAATCTGCTGGTCGTCGTAATGTCCACGACTAAGATGTCTTGCAGACGCTGCGATCAATTGCCGGATCGCATCCCGGTCTTCCATGGTTGCTTTTCGAAGGAGCATTTTTACAGGCCAAAGCCATATTTGAAAAGCGGATTGTAGTCTTTGTCGCCTACGTTGATCGGAATCTGATCCATCGATCGTGGCCATGAGAACGACAGTTTCCCGACAAATTTGAAGTCGCCAAACAACACGTCAGTCACTCCGCGTCCTTCAGTTCCGGGCAGCCATGCCGCTACGAGGGCGTCTGCTTTATCGATGATCTTGTCGATGATTATCGGACGACCTGATATCAAAACAACCACGACCGGCATTCCCGCCTGTCTCATCTTTTCCACCACCGCAACATCTTCTTCAGAGAGCTCGAGATTCTGCCTGTCGCCCATCCACTCGGCGTATGGTGTTTCTCCGATGACGACGATTGCCAAATCCGCTCCAGCCGCGTCAGATCCATCTTTGGAGTAAGTAACCTTTGTAGTTGGAGAGACAGTTTCCTGCACGGCTTTCAGGATTGTCGTTCCGCCCGTGGTATTTGCGCCGCTCTTGCCTTGCCAGCTTATGGTCCAACCGCCACATTGGTTTCCGATGTCGTCCGCGCTCTTACCTGCAACGTGAATGCGGTTGAGCTTCTTCGAGGCAGGTAACACGCGTTTGTCATTCTTGAGCAACACGAGGGAGGCGCGTACACACTCGCGCGCCGCCTGCCGATGCACTGCTGAACCAAATTTCGCGTGGAGCTTTCGATCGGCGAGATGTGATCGACCTGGATCCATCAGTCCGGTAGCAAACTTGACCCGCAGAATTCTCTTCACCGCATCATCAATACGGGACACCGGCACTCGATTCTCTCGGACAAGCTCCAGCAGAAATCCGTAGAGCTCACGATACTTTGCTGACACCATAAACATGTCCATGCCCGCGTTTACCGAAGTCTCGATTTGAGACTTGTAGTCGCCCGGCATCTCGTCGATAGCGTCGTAATCAGAGATCAGGAAACCGTCAAACTTCATTTCGTCCTTCAGAATTTCAGTCAGGAGACGTTTGCTGCCGGAGCATTTCACGCCGTTCCAACTGCTGTATGAAGGCATGATCGTACCGACACCCGCTTTGATCGTGCTTATATAACCTGCGAGGTGAATACGGCGCAGTTCGTCTTCGCTCAGTATCACATCACCGCGATCGAGTATCTGTAAATTCTCTCTAAGCTTCCGGCCAGTGCCGTACTTCGTGCCTCCGTCGCCGATGAAGTGTTTTGCACAAGCAAGCAGGCTCAGAGGATCGCTGAGATCGTTGCCCTGGTAACCGCGTACCGCGGCATCACCCAGTGTTCGAGCAAGCTCTGGATCCTCGCCGAAGCCTTCATAGGTTCTACCCCAACGTTCGTCACGCGCCACGGTGACGCAAGGTGCGAAAGTCCAGTTGATGCCGGTCGCCCTTGTTTCGATAGCGGTAATGCGTGCAGCACGCTCGACCAGTTGAGAATTACGTGTGCATCCCAAACCGATATTGTGCGGAAAGAGAGTTGCACCGAGAACGTTGCTGTGCCCGTGAACAGCGTCGATGCCGTAGAGAAGCGGGATGCGTAAGCGCGTGTTCTGCGTGCGCGACTGCAAGCTATCGTAGTGATCGGTCCAGTCGACCACACCGTTTCCAGTCTTTGGATCAGAGCTGCCGCCACTCAATAGTGAACCCAGAAAATATTTTTCGACGTCGCTCGGATCTTTAAGGCTAGCCTGATTCACCTGGATCATCTGGCCCACTTTTTCCTCAAGCGTCATCTGTGACAACAAAGCCTGAACCTTTGCGTCATTTGCTTTGAGACTTCTGACACTACTGCGCCTTTGCGGTTCAAGAATCCCCGCTTGAGTTACAAATGAACCTGCAAGAGTAAGAGCCGATGCTTCAAGAAACTTCCGTCTGTCAATTTTCATGTTCTGTTCTCTAAGGCTTTGTCTCAAAAGTCATTGTTGGACGAGGTCGGTACCGTAACGCGGTAGCGTCGGGTCGACGTTGTAAATCAGTAACCGGGGTATATTTACATTTATAAGACTCACCCGACGCTACCGCGTTACGGTACTGACCTCGTCCAAGCAGCGATCCTGACTTTTGAGGCAAAGCTGTTCTCTAATTAAGGAGTTGCAGTTGGTCCAAAAACCTTGACAACCGTTGAGACACGCCGCTAGATTGCACGCCCTTGTCTACTAATGTTCTTCAACTTAAGGGCGGAAA
The DNA here is from genome assembly GCA_035758935.1 of Pyrinomonadaceae bacterium. GTDB lineage: Bacteria > Acidobacteriota > Blastocatellia > Pyrinomonadales > Pyrinomonadaceae > PSRF01. The sequence goes on from DASTVU010000647.1 coordinate 8,480, forward strand.
CCACCGCCCAGAGAGGTAATCTTGTATGGCCAAAACTTCTTTGCATCGCGCTGTAATTGCAGCTCTGATGCTCGCCGGCGTCGGGCTTCTGGTGCCGACGGTTGCAAGACTTGCTGCTGATTCAACCGTGATCGAAGCTTGCGTCAATCCGGGCAATGGTAACTTGCGACTCGTCGACAGTGGCGAAGCGTGCCACAACACCGAAACGCGCGTCGAGTGGAATGTGACTGGTCCACCGGGACCGCCAGGACCGCAAGGGTCGCCCGGCCCGCAGGGACCGCCAGGAACTTCAGCAGGGGGACCACCGTTTACATGGATCTGCACGCCTGCGCATTATCCAAGCACTGGCAGTAATACTGCAGCAGACCTTTACGTCTTTAACGGCGGTTCGTCGACCGCTAATGTGTCTGTCAATATACTCAACAAAGACGGAGCCAATCTGGCGGGCGAAACGATTCCCGGAACCGCTCCCGCTGCGAACTATCCCGGACAAACCGGGGCCGCCACCGTGCCCGTTGCGCCGTCAGCAACGCTTATCGTTTCGTGGCAACTTCCCCAGACCTTCACGGCCCCAGCTCCTACACCTGACCCAACGAAGATCTCAACCACTGTCCGTGTAGTTTCCGATCAACCGATCGCGGTTGGCAGTAATTTTCAATTCAGCGGCTTCATCCCACTACCTTGCAGTCTGTTGCCGAAATGACCTCTGAGGCGAAGGCCCGTTTCTCCGACGGGCCTTCCTAATCCTGCAAATCCTGTTTCATCCTGTCTACCGTCTTGCTTCAATTAGAAGCACTCATCAACTGCTCAACGATCTCCCTTGCTGCATCAGGATGTCCCATGCTCAGCGCATTAGTCTTCATTGACTGAAACCGCTTGGGATCACCCAGCAGTCGATCGAGTTTGTACGACAAGGTGGGCAGGTTGTTGCAGCGGATCGCGACGCCACCTTCGAGCAAGTGATCTGAATTCCTTTCTTCCTGACCGGGAATCGGATTGACGATTACAAACACGAGGCCCTTTGCGAGAGCTTCGGAAGTTGTTAGACCACCCGGCTTGCCGAGCACGAGGTCCGACGCCGTCATAAGCTCATCCATTTCCGTCGTGTACCCGAAAGGTTTTAGGAGAACAGTGGCATCCGGTTTCGTTCGCGCCGCCAGTTTCGTCAAACGTTTCTTCAACTCGTCATTGCGACCGCAGATCGCGACGATCTGCGCACGGTGCTGCAAGGGAAGCAACGAACTCACGAGGGCGTCAACGGAGCCCACACCAAAACCGCCGGCCGAGAGCAGAATCGTGGTCCGATCAGAGGCGAGTCCGTGCTTCGCACGCATTTCCTGTTTATCTTTCCTGGTGGCGAACACCGGATCGATTGGGATTCCACTGACCGTGATCTTTTCCGCCGGTATGCCTAACACTTCAAGGTAAACACGCGCCTCATCGATGGCGACGAAGTAGTGTTCGTAATGATGGACCAGCCACATCGCGTGGACATCGAAGTCGGTAACGATGATGACCTGCCTGCTGGCGAGACGCTCCTTCGCCTTGAGCCACGACACGATTTCAGCGGGAAGGAAGTGTGTGCAAACGATGAGATCCGGATGATACTCGCGCAGCAGCTTAACAAAAGGACGCGTGTTGAGTTTATCTAACGCGAGGCGCCGGCGTTCGTTCTTCCACGGCTTGTCGAGCTTGTCGTAAAACCAGCCCGGCACCTCGGGCATTTTGTTGACCAGGTCGATGTAGGCTTTTGAATAGAGATGGCGAAAGAGCTTGTTGGTGTAGTTCAGAACATCGACATGCAACACTTCCCTGTTCGCAGCGTCTTTCGCCTGCTTGAAAGCTTTTTCGACGGCCTCAGCGGCGCGCACGTGCCCCGCGCCAGCGGAAGCTGATAGGAGGAGAACTTTTTTAAGCATTCGCTGTTATGGTCGCGTGGGTCGCGCGGGCGCAGCGGCAGGAGCAGCTCCGGCCGGATGCGTCCGATTGTAATCGGCGATGAAATCTTTGGTGATATCGATTTGCGATGCGGCGTACACAATCGGCACGCGGTTGGCATCGATAAGCAATGTGATTCCTTTCGACTGCGCGTATGCAGTCAATGATGTGCCGATATCTTTCTGCAACGGATCGAGCGCTGCGAGTGACTCTTTTTGAAAATTTGTCTGCGCATCTTCAGCCTTACGTTTGATCTCCACCTCGAGACGATTCGCTTCTTCGGTTTGCTTTGCCGTCAGGCTGGCGTCCTGAACAGGACGTTTTTTCTGAATATCAGATCTCATTGTGCTGAGACGGTCTCGCATAGTGCGTAGCTCATTGCGCACCGGTACAAACTTGGCTTCGATTTGCTGCATCGCAACCATAACGCGCCCGATCCCTGCTTTCTCATCACTGAATGCCGACGAGTCGATAATCGCGACAGTGGTTGGCGTAGGCGCCGGTCGAGTCTGGGTCTGTGCGAGGATCGTAAACGCCGCGAAGGCTGCGACGGCGACAACTATGCGAAATACTTTCATCTCTTCTGCTCCTTAAATTTGTTTGCGACCGTCGGGATGATTGCGAAGTTTCTCTGCGCCGCAGGTACCGCAAGGATCAAATCCCGCCAACGGAAGTGGGCGGATGGTTCAGATCCTTTCTACAACCCATCCAAAAAACGTTTCTAATCCCGCCCACGGCAGTGGGCGGATACTTCAGGTCCACACTTAGGTTGGACTTGAACAATCCGCCAACTTCCGTTGGCGGGATTCCAAACTCGTGGTTTAACCTTTCCTATAGAAAGGATCTGAACAATCCGCCCACTGCTGTGGGCGGGATTTGGACTGTTTGTAGATAGCCCTCCGACGCAGAGACATTACTGTTGCAACGTGAATTTACCACCCTTTTCAATCCGTAGCATGTAAACGGGAACTTGAGCGTTTCGATTTGCATCGAGCGTGATCTTTCCAGTCACGCCCGGAAAATCCTTAGTCTGTGCGAGCGCGTTTCGCACTGCTGCACTGTCGGTTGACCTGGCACGCTTGAATGCGTCGAAGAGCATGCGGGCTGCGTCGTACGCAGTAGCGGCTCCGGCGTCAGGCTCAACTCCATATTTCGCGCGATAGTCTGCGACAAACTTCTTCACCAGCGGATCATCACTGCCGGCCCAGAAGTGGTTTGCGAAATACACACCGTCGAAGGGGTCGCTGCCACCGTCCATCAGATTCGGCGAGTCCCAACCGTCGCTTCCGATTAGAGTGGCTTTGATGCCTGATTTCTTCACTTCACGCGCTACAAGTGGAGCTGTCGTATAAAAGCCGGGCGCGAACACGACATCGGGTGCTACGGTTTTTATTGCCTCCATCTGCGAACTCAAATCCGTGGCATTTGCTTCGTAGTTCTGCTGGCTGACGATCTCGCCCCCGAGTTTCTTAAACGAGTCCCCAAAGAAGCCAGCTAACACGACCGCGTAATCATTTTTGGAATCGAGGATGATTGCTACTTTCTTACTTTTGAGTCGATCCGCGGCAAATTTCGCGATTGCCTCGCCTTCCGTCGAGCTGATAAAGCAGGCGCGAAAGATGTAGTCGCCCTGCATCGTGAGTTCCGGCTTTACTGAAGCTGACGAAATCATCACTGTCTGATTCTGCTGAGCGATTGGTGCGGCCATCATGGCTCTCGTGCTCACCGGTTCAGCAATGAGTGCGTGTATCTTGTGTTCCTTGATGAGGTGTTCGACTATGCCCGGCACTGCCTGTGTATTTGACTCATCGTCCTCGATTTCAAGCTCAATTTGTTTGCCATCGATGGCACCGTTGCGATTGGTCTCTTCAGTCGCGAGCTTGATCGCGTTAGCCGCCGAGATGCCATAGGCCGACGTCGCTCCAGTTAAGGAAAGGAACGCTCCGATTTTGACGGTATTGGCCGATCGTTGCTCTATCGGAGTTGAACACGCAGACACTATTAGGAGCAAACACACGAGAAGTGCGCAGGCTTTTGTCATAGCTGGTATTAAAACAATTTCCGCCAAACACACAAAATACGCCGAAAGCGCTCGCTATTCGAGGCCTGGGTTAGCCCACGCCTCCGGCGTTGAGAAGGGCCAATTTTCTTGGCGTTTTCTCTGCAATTATGGTAGTTTGACGTGTTTTCACGCCTCAGTCGCCCATGAATACCAGAGTTATCAGGTCTTGAGCTACTAGTTTAGCCAGTATTTCCCGAGGCGGCCCCCGTTTGTCTTTTGGACTTTTGGACCTGGAGGAATACAAATGCGAGTCAGAATTATTGTTCTGGTAACGGCAGTTCTCCTTTTTGGGGCGATCATCACGGTCCCCCGAATCATCGAGGCTTCCAAGTCGTCATCCGCCGATACGGCCCAGCCGAACTCAGTTGTCCCCAACCCGCTTCAGGGAAAGAAGCAGGAAGTGACCGTCGGCGAGTCGATTCGAAACGACACGTCCCCGCCGATCCGCGAGTTGAAACAGCAACCAGTGTTCAAGCCCAAGAAAGAGGCGAACGAGAACCCAAAGATTCCACACTTCCATAAAGATACTCCCGATCGCGTGGTCCAAAAGTCAGTCGCTGCCACAGAGTTTGCTACCGCGAACATGCCCACCACGGATCAGAATTTTAACGGAATGCAGTTTCCGGGCGTCTCGTGTAACTGCGCTCCGCCTGACACAAACGGCGAAGTTGGCGCAACGCAGTACGTTCAGATGGTCAACGAGGGTTTTCAGGTTTTTGATAAGACTAACGGCGCTTCGCTTTTAGGACCATCCGGTATTTCAACAATCTGGCAAGGCTTTGGCGGCGTTTGCGAGTTCAATGGCAGTGGCGATCCTGTCGTGATGTACGACCAGTTAGCCGATCGCTGGGTGATCTCGCAGTTTGCCGGCGTTTCAATACCAACGGATGAATGCGTGGCCGTGTCTACCACCGGTGACGCGACCGGCTCCTATCATCGTTACGACTTCCATCTCGGCTCCAACTTCTTCGACTACCCGCACCTGAGCGTCTGGCCCGACGCCTATTACATGAGCATGAACGTGTTCAATTCGACGGGCACGTCGTTCCTGGGCCCGCAACCTTTTGCTTTCGATCGCGCAAAGATGCTCAACGGACTTCCAGCCACGTTCGTAACGACTGGCGTCACAGGTGGACCATTGGAAGAAACTTATCTGCCTGCCGATCTTGATGGATCAACACTGCCGCCGCCTGGTGCGCCGGGAGTATTTGTGCAGTGGCCGGGTCTAGGTAGTTACAAGACCTTTCACTTCCACGCCGACTTTGTCACGCCGGCAAATTCAAGTTTCACTGTCTTTGCGAATCCTTCAGCCGCCGGATTTACCCAACTCTGTCCTCTTACTCGATCGTGCGTTCCGCAAAGTGGGACCACATCGCGTTTGGACGGAATCGGCGACCGGCTGATGTTCAGACTTGCTTATCGGAACTTTGGCACACACGAATCAGTGGTAGGCAACTACACTGTTAGTTCGAATAGTGTCGCCGGAGTCCGTTGGTTTGAGCTGCGTAACGTCACGAATGGTCCTGTGACTGTCTTTCAGGAGAGCACGTACCAACCTGACAGTACCTGGCGTTGGATGGGCAGTGCTGCAATGGACGGTGATGGCAACCTGGCGATCGGCTACAGCGCATCAAGCGGCACCATCTTCCCGCAGTTACGCTACGCCGGGCGGCTCGCGACTGATCCTTTGAACGTGCTGGGCCAGGGCGAGGCGACGCTTTTTGCGGGAACGGGAAGTCAAACCGGAACCGGTAGTCGTTGGGGTGACTATGCGGCGCTTACTGTCGACCCGGTAGATGATTGTACTTTCTGGTTTACGTCTGAGTATTACGTCACGACGACTAGCTTTAACTGGCGCACGCGAATCGGGTCGTTCAAGTTCCCGACCTGTGGTGGTGGTAACCCGACCCCGACTCCAACACCTACACCAACACCTACACCAACTCCTACTCCAACGCCTACGCCTACGCCGACTCCCACGCCAACACCGACGCCTCCTCCGACCCCGAACGCTCCCACGAATCTGACTGGGACAGCGGTTTCTCCGACTCAGATCAATTTGTCGTGGACGGATAATTCCGGAAACGAGGACGGCTTCCGTATCGAGCGTTGCACGGGGAACAACTGCACGAACTTCGCACAGATAGCGCAGGTTGGACCAAACGTCACGAGCTTCCCGAATACGGGGCTGACGTCCAAGACGTTCTATCGGTATCGTGTGCGAGCTTTCAACGCGTCAGGTAACTCGGCGTTCTCGAATACCATAACGGTTAAGACGCCGAACCGATAGCTGGACAGGACTGGCAGGATTTCAGGATGTACAAGATTCGTCTTGTGCATCCTGGCTAATCCTGGGCTGCTAATTAATGGTGAACCTGATGTCGTCAGGAGTCTCGGAGAGCTTCTTGTCTTCGCTATTGTATGCCTCAACCGTATAGCGATAGGTTCCCTTCTCCAGCGTCTTATTCACCTTGAACGACGCAGCTTCCACACGCTCATTCATGTAGGGCGGAGTGATCTGGTGGTTATCAGGATAGAGTGTGAACTTGTAGTACGCCGCATCAGGATAAGCTTCCCACTTCAATTCAAGGTCCTGTGCGCTCACCGTTGATCCAGCCTTCGGATTCAGAACTTTCATGTCGCCCTTGAACAAGTGCGTTGGGCGTACGAACAGTGTCTTATCAGCCTCGACTTTATATTTGGACGCCGCGATTCCAGCGATGCCAGTCGTCGCAAACACGTATGAGTCAGTCTCAAAAACGCGCACAGTCAGCCCTTCATACTCTTTCGGCGGCACATTCGTGATCACAAAGTCGCCGTCTTTGTCAGTCTTAGCTGTATAAATCTTTCCACCGCAACCGCTGAGAAAACGGCTGAACGTTTCGCACAACTTGACCTCGATATTCTCGACCGGAGCATTGTTGTAGAGCACTTTTCCCTGCACGTTTCCAGTACCGGGGGAAGGCTTTACCTTCTCGACACCTTCAACCGGAGCATTCGCATCCGCAGTGCGCGAGGGACCATTCTTCTTCGTGCAGGAACTTAGAACGAAAGCCACTGTCAGACAGATCAAAGCAGTCACGAACCTTTTGAGCATCGCAAAAATGCACCTTTCGTTTTAGTATTGGCCGCGGATTGTAACATTATGAAAACAATAATCGCTCTATCTCTGCTTCTCTTTCTTACTGGCGCCGATTCTACAGACACTTTCTGGCAAAGCTTCAAGACCGCGGTCAGTAAACGCGACGTGGAAACCATCGCGCGCCTGTCAAAGTTTCCGCTTGGAATGTCTTACGGCATACCCGTCATAAAAACAAAAGCCCAGCTAACGAGACGCTACCGACAAGTCTTCAACGAACAGACTAACGCCGCGGCTTGTTTTGCTAAAGCCAAACCCGAAATCGACCCCGACAATCCAAAACACTTCACCGTTGCTTGTCCCGATGCCGCCGGGAACGAAGTCGTGATTTATCACTTCGAGCAAACGCGGACTGGCTGGAAGTTTACCGGTCTAGACAACCTAAACGAGTAGCGCTTGCCGCAAGAATAAAAGCGGTAAAAAGCCACAAAAAGGACTTGAGGATATTCAGGCTTGCTGTATTATTTCGCGCACCATGCGAAAACTAAAAATTCTACTTCTCATCACGCTCGTCGTGTTAGTTCTGGTACCCTCTGCGAGTTTTTCACAAAGAACCAGCGTTTCCAGGCTCTTTCCCGTTTATGACAATGGCGGAAAGCCTGACCTCCTTGTCGATCCACAACGATTTACCGCACAAATGGAGATTGTCGACCGCTTTTTCACCGAAGGTAGTTGCGCCATTGAAGAGGATGCGGTTGGTGGAACGGGCTACCGGCGTATCCTGCGCTTCGATACGGTGGTGATGAACAGTGGCGACGGCGACCTTGTTGTCGGCGATCGCAGCGATCCCTTTAACCCTTTTGCCGAGTGGTTTGAATTTGCTCCCTGCCACGGCCATTTCCACATTCGCGACTTCTCCGTCTATGAGTTGCTCACCCCGGATGGATCGCTTGTGGTCGCCGGACATAAGCAGGGCTTCTGCATGGAAGACTCATTCAAGTATGACGGTGGTAAGAGCAATGGTTACAACTGCGGATTTCAGGGGATAACTTCCGGTTGGGGTGATTGGTACTACAAACAGTTAACCGGACAGTGGATCGATATCACCGGCATTCCCGAAGGCGACTATATCGTGCGTGTCACGTTAAACCTCTCAGGCACGTTCGATGAAGGGACAAACCGGTACCCGAACGTTGTGCAGACTTCTATACACGTTCCCAATCCGCGTAACAAAGTTGCGATCGACAACTCGCCGGAATTGATCGACAAATAGCGCATTGGTCGTCTCCGTGGAGTGCGGTGACTTGTCACCGCTTTGGTAAAAATACTAAAGCGCCAACAAGTTGGCGCACTCCACGGAGACCGAAATTTATTCAGGACGCGTTTTCCGCGGACTGCTCAGATAGCGCGGGCTTTTGAGTGGTTAGGGTTAACTGTGGGCTCAGAAAGATCGTGGCGACGATAAACGCTGACGCGAAGTAGTAAGGCGACGACACGCCCAGACGATCAAAACATAGACCGAAGAAGAACGGCGCGATGGCTCGCGCGACGCCGCCATAAGTCTGCTGCATTCCCATATAGAGTCCACGCTCTTTTGGTTTGATCACTCGCGATAGGAGCGCTGTTACACATGGGAACGTAAACGCGGTGCCGAGCGGGATGAGGGCAACCGTCAGCCCCAGCATCCAGAGGCTATGCGACAGCGGCATTCCCAACACGCCCGCCGCCAACAAAACTAGTCCCAAACGCGAAAGCTTTGACTCACCAAGCCAATCAACCATTCGACCCAGTAGAAGCACACGCGTAAACACCGAGATCGAGCCGACGTACATGAAGAAGTAACCGATGGTCTGTTCTGTTACCTGAAAGCGTGCATTAAGAAACAGTGCCAGTAATGCAAAGCTTCCCTGGTACGCGCCCATCGCAATCGCGTAGATCCAGATCAAACGCGATGAAGGCTCGCTCGAGTGAGAGATTACCTGCAGGATCGCCTGACGAGAGGTCAAATTCTTCTCGCCCTCTACCGTCACATGCTCACTTAGATCTCGCGACTCTGTCAGATACCGCGCCGCGAACGCGATGTTGAGAATGCAGAGTGTCGCCGCGATGATCCCGGGCGCCGCGTGACCCATCTGCAAGGTCGCCGATCCCGGCATCAAGTCGTATTTTCCAAGTGTGATGGCGAAGGAACCGAGCACTGGTCCAAGCGTGACGCCAAGGTTCGTCGTAGCGGACAGCCAGCCGAGCGCACGTGCCCGATCCTGTGGCGCAGTTGAGTCAGCCACGTAAGCCTGAATCACACCGACAGTTCCGCCTCCGGCGCCCTGAACGATGCGCGAGAGCAACAGCAGCCACAGCGAATCCGCGAAGGCAAAGATCAGGTAAGCGATAGCCGAAGCGGTCAACGCGATCAGTAACGTTGGTCTACGACCGACACGATCAGAGAATTTTCCCCACAGTGATGCACTCAACAACTGCGCAACGGTAAACGATGAGATGATGATCGCTGTTATCGTGCCGACGCCCAGGTGAAAGCCAAGAAAGGTAACGCCGGGACCGCCGAGTGTCTTCACGTAAAACGGCAAGAGGGGAAAAATCATCAACACGCCGACCATGTCGATGAAAGCCGTTGCCATCAGGGTGAGTAACTTCGCAGGAATCTTCCGCACCTCGCGACCCAGGACGTAGAGCAATCCAATCGCGATAACCACGAGAAAAATGCGGACTACTGGTGATTGAAACGATTGTGCGAAGTTCGCTTGCAGGAGCATCAATGAAATCATAATACACCAATGCGATCAGGCTTTCGCCATAGCCGTGTGACAGGTGGGCTGTATCTTGTGTTGACACGTTTAATTTTTTGGAGGGAGAGAGTTTTAGCGATGAAACTAACGGAGTTTTTCCGGGAACAATTGGACCGCGAGGTTGAACGCTCGCGCAAAGCGCTCGAGCAAGTGCCCGATGGAAAGTACGATTGGAAACCGCATGAAAGATCGATGATCTTCGGATACTTAGCGGACATGGTGGCGACGATCCCGACGTGGATCACAATGGAAATTAAACGCGACGATTTGGATGTGGCGCCGGCGGAAGGTCAGAGCACCAAGAAAGCGCCGAAGGAGACGAGTGCAGATTTGGTCAAAGCGCTTGACGAAGCTGCGGCTGAAGCACGAAGCGCACTCGAAGGGACCAACGACGAGTTTCTCAATACGCCCTGGAAATTATTGGCGCGTGGAAACGTTGTTTGGGAAGGACCACGACACGAAATAATTCAGGACACGATCAGTCATTGGTCACATCACCGCGGCCAAATGACCGTCTATCTGCGATTGATGGGCGCAAAGGTTCCAGCCATCTTTGGACCATCAGCAGACGATCAGAGTTTCTAATTTTTGAGACAGGATTACAGGATTTACAAGATTAACAAGATCATCTTGTAAATCCTGCAAATCTTGAAAATCCTGTCTAACTGAAACTCAGATTGCACGCGCGATGAGGTAAGTGATTGGCCGCTGTTCATTGCCTTGCAGTCGCTTGGCCCAGGATGTCTCAAGTGCGGGCCATTCGGAAGCCGCGATTACGCCACGTCCAGTAATCTCGAATCCTGCCGCTTCGTAGTTCGGAACCAGGACGGCGTCGAGCACTTCCAATGTCAACGGCTGTAAGCCAAGTCGCTCAAGCTCCGATTTATCTCGCTCCGGATCGATTCCGATCACAACCTCCAACAGTGCGTCCTCCGCGCAGATTCGCCGCAGATTCTGCAACAGCGCTACATCTCCCATCGCCACTGCGCGCAGCAAACTACCCCACGGAAAATGCACGTGCACCTCGTTAGCTACGCCGTTCAGCTCTTCAGGCAGATCTTCGATCGCTGATTGAATAAAGAGAACGTTAGGAGCGCCGCCCTTGGCGGGTTTGCGATGGATCTTCTCCGAGATCTTCTCGAGCGGACGCGTGTTCGGATCGATCCCGATGTAGAATTTGTTCGGGTTCCGGCGCGCAGACTGGTACACATAGCGCCCGTCTCCCGTTCCAATGTCGATGATCACCCCTTCGCCGGTATGGTCTGAGAAGTTCGTCGAAGGCGTGTTTATCGAGTTATCAGATGGTGCTACCACGAATTGTCTTGATCATTTGCCAGTCCCTTTCTGGACCACAGATTACGCAGATTAGAGTAAAGATCGAATCCAGCCGCCGTCAACCTGTATTGACGTTCCAGTAATGTAGCTCGCACGTTCCGAAGCGAGAAATGCAATCGTAGCCGCTAACTCCCGCGGCTCGCCCAGCCGGCCCATCGGAATTTCTTTTTCCCAGGTACCTCGGAAGTCGTCGACGCTAATTCCCTGCTTCTCAGCCATAAACTCGACCAGGTGCTCCAGACGTTCCGTTCGCGTGTAACCAGGGAGCACGTTGTTAACTGTAATGCCATCGGGAGCGACCTCGTTGGCGAGCGTGCGCGCAAAGCCAGTGAGACCAGCGCGCAAACTATTCGACAGCAGCAGACCATCGACTGGCTGTTTCACAGCGATTGATGTGATATTGATTATTCGTCCCCAACGTCTTTCTTTCATTCCTGGAAGGACCTGACGCGCCAGCTCAACTGCGCTGAGCAGAGTTAATTTGATTGCTTCGTCCCACTGCTCGCGAGTCAACTTATCAAAAGTTCCAGCCGGTGGACCACCCGCGTTAGTAACCAGAATATCGATCTGTCCGAATCGTTCGATTCCTGCTTCGACGAGTCGTTTGATGTCGTCAATCACAGTGACATCGGCGGGTACAGCCAGCACGTGCGCACCCGAACTCTCGGCGATAGCGGCTGCTGTTTCAGCTAATGTCTGCGCATCGCGCGCGCAGAGCAACAGCGAAGCACCCTCCGCTGCAAGTTCTTCGGCAACTGCACGACCAAGCCCACGACTGCCCGCCGCAACCAGTGCCACTTTATTCTTTAGTCCGAGATCCATGATGGTCTATTTCTGTCTGAGGTAATCGTCAGTCTTGTCGAGCCAGTCCTGTCGTGGTGGACTGAAAATGTCGACGTCGAGTGTGTCTGCGAGTGCCTCAGCTTTGTGCTGGACATGAGAAGGAATGTGCAGAACTTCGCCGGCCATCACATCGATCACCTGCGATTCATCCTCGCCGATCCAGAAACGCAAACCGCCTTCGAGAATGTAAGTAAGTTGCTCGTTCTCATGTGAATGCCTCGGCACTATCGCACCCTTTTTTAGGTAGACATGGGCCAACATCATGCGATCGGCTGTTACCAAACGACGATCAATGGTTTCACTAAGCTGTTCCAGAGGAATTTCATTCCAGCGGTAGAAGGTTACGCTGCGTTCGCTCATTGTTTTCTCCGTATCCAAAGAATCCACAGATTACACAGATTGCACAAAAGAAGAAAGCACAAGAACCAACCGAGGTTCCTGTGCTTTCGTTTGTGCTTTATGTGCCTTTTTGTGGCTAGTTCTTATTTGGCTCGTTGCGAGCTCGCAGGATCTTGCGCAGCTTCATGCGCGCTTTATGTAGCTGTGATTTAGACGTACCTACTGCCACGCCGAGCATCCTCGCGATCTCTTCGTGTTCGTGACCTTCAACATCGTGCAGCACAAATACCGTGCGATATCCCGGCGGCAGTTGGGTCAACGCATTATCGAGTGCGATTCGATCCATCACCGGCATCGAATTCGGATTCTCGGTTCCACTGACAATCTGGACCGGCGTCTCACCTTCTTCAGTAGTCTTTTCGAGCTTCACGCTTCTCTTACGGAAGTGCATCAGACACTGATTCACAGTCAGCCGGTGGAGCCAGGTTGTGAACGCTGAGTCGCCCCTGAAGCTGCCAATCTTTCGGAATAGCTGTATGAACGCCTCCTGAGCCAGATCTTCGGCCTCAGCAGCATTTTGCGTCATTCGCAGACACAACGAATACACCCGGCGGTTGTGTCGTTCGTAAATCTTTTCAAACGCGCCCATGTCTCCCTTCCCGGCCGCTATCGCCAGCGCAAGATCGGAATTTGGCGCGGGTTCAGATTTCTTCGTGGCTACCAAGCCACCGTGCAAAATTGGGAAGACCTCAGTATTTGTCATGCCCTCTACTCAGCAAACGCGGGGCCACGAAAAACCGGCGAAAATGCCCATTAATGGCGAAATTGCAGCATGAGTTTGAAGGTTTTTCCACGAAAAGGGGTCTGAGGGACGGAAACCGTGTAAATTGGCGGAAACTGGGAAATAATGCGCAGACGAATCGCAACGTAACGACAACGAATATGTCATCTATTACAGGCAACGGAGACACAGGAGCAGGAGGCAAATGCCCGATCCTGCTCCTGTTCGCTACTTCGCGCCGCTCGATTTATGGACGCGCCGACGATGACGCCGGTTGATTCAGCCCGCGATTGATAATCATCTTCACTTCGACGCGCCGGTTTTGCTGGCGACCGGCAGCAGTCGAGTTCTCGGCGACCGATTCGGTCTTGCCATAGCCCATCGGCGTGACAAAACGACGAAGTGGAATCTTGTGCTGGACGGCGAGATACTGAATCACCGATTCAGCACGCGCACGGCTGAGGCGGAAATTCTTTGCATCACTGCCAGTTGAATCCGTATGTCCCGCAACCTCGATCATGAAAGCTCTCGCGCCCTGTGTTTTTCCGGCGAGCTGGTCAAGTTGCGTCTTTGCTTCAGGAGAAAGCACTGCACTGTTCGTACGGAAGGTGACGGCAACCGTCTCCTGCACGTCGTAGTCATCCAATGCTGACACGCGTTCGTTAACGGCTTTTACTTCCGCGCGCGCTTCCGCAGCCACGGCGTAAAGTTCATCCATCTGACCTGCCACACGTTCCATGTTGGCTTCAACTGGACCTACGCGCGTGTCCGAAGTAATCGCAGCACGCATATCCGATTCATTAAAGCGAATCTTGTCGGCTACGAGCTGGCCTTGAGCATCACCACGACCTTCAACTTCGACAATCAGGCCTCGCAGAATGTCTGTAACCGGATATTTCTTGCCGGAACGGAGGAAACCTCCATGGGTTTTAATACTGGTATTGTCAGTTATGAGAACCTGATAGTCTGCACGGCTGCGATCGCGAATTGTGAAAACGTCAGCATCACGGCTGATAACGACGCCTCTAAACTTCATCTTCGCGCCACTGGGAACCGAGCGAGCAGTCATACTGGGGTTTTGTGGCGTTGTAGTTGTAGTTGTAACCTGACCAAAAGCCACGGGTGCTACCGACATCAAGACGGCCAGAACACAGCCCACGGCAAATGGGTAAAATCTCTTAAAGCTCATAATTTTGCTCCTTCAATACTCAATTGGGGAATGCACAGCAGCATTCCAGCAAGCGTCTTTAAGGTCGGGGCAAACTTTTTGGTGGGGGTCGAGAAAAGAGTAGCAAAAACACTCAGAAAATCAAGCATGTTTCCAAATTAGAACAATGTTCCCTGCCTCGGATTCACGAAACGCCTGCGCTTATCGTCGAAGACCGTGCGTCCGCCGACAGCGCGCGATATTGCATTTTCGTGATGAATGAGGGCTTTAAAGTCGGCTTCGGGCTTGAGGTTCGTCTCGACCATGCGAACAAAGCGGTCGAGACGTTTGAAGCCGTCAACTTTGTCTGTATGCCCAACCTTCGCCGCCTCCAACGATTGTCGTAGAAAACTCAATGACTCGTCGTATGTCTTTAGTGGCACTGGGTGAGGATGCCCATCCTTGCCGCCGTGCGCAAAAGCGAAACGTGCCGGATCGTTGAAACGACTTGGCGCGCCGTGAACGACTTCAGCGACGAGCGCCAGCGACTGTAAAGTTCGGGGACCAAGCTTTTCGAGAAGCAATAGCTCTGCAAAGTCGTGAAGATCTTTTTCGTAGGCGACGGCCAGAACAGTGCCGAGTCGCTTCAGGTCAACGTTTTTCTCATGCACCTCGTGATGCGCGGGCATGCGCAGGTGGCGTGCGGCATCAAGTGTTTTCTCCGGATGCTCGTTTGCAATCTCAAGCAATGCTGTTTGCGCACGATCTGCCCTGGCGTCGACCAGGTTCATGATCGTGCCCTGATTCTCACCAACAATTCCTGTATGAGGCTCGGCTACGAAATCGCGCACTGAAGCTGAATGCCAGTGATACCTGCGCGCAAGGCCGTTCTGATCGTTTAGACCTTGTTGCACGACTGCCCACTCGCCCTGTGACGTAAGCACAAAACTGTGGAGATAAATCTGAAAGCCATCGCCGACGGCATTGTTGTCAACACGTGCTGTAAGCCGGCTGGTGCGCACGAGGGCGTCGGCATCGAAGCCACGTTGTTCAGCAATAGCGCGTAGTTCGTTTGGCGTGTTTCGTGAGAACCTGCCGCGCCCGCCGCAAACGTAAAGACCGAGTTCATCGGCACG
>DASTVU010000648.1:0-9083 GCA_035758935.1 Pyrinomonadaceae bacterium
TGGCTTGTCGACGATGTTCACGAAGTCGGTCCAGACGTCGTTGCCGTGATTGCCGAGATACAACGTTGCACTAGTACCAAGCAGTTTAGTGAGTTGCTGTCGGGTGTCGGCGGTCGCGGTGAGTTTACGCCAACGCACCAGATAGCCTGCGACTTTTCCGTCGTCACTCTTGACTGCTGCAATCGCTGGAAATCCGACTGTGTCTTTCAGAGTACGAATGGGACCGATTGTCTTAAACGGTTCGGCTGAGGCTTGTTTGAAGTCATTAGTCAGATCGCTGAGCGGCGTCTTATCACCATCCGGCCACACATGCAGGAGCCCGCGGTCAGCGCTCCACAGTTCTACACGAATGCTATTTGCATCCTGCGGTGCGGTGAACTGTTGCAGCACCTTCTGCACATCATCTCGCGAGGCTGTTTCGGGTGACTTGAGGAACGCGCGAATTGCCGTGTCGTTGGCTGCCGCAACAGTCTTGGTTGATATGTTATTCGCCGACTGTTGCAACAACGTGGAAAGTTGCTGCGTGAGATTCTGTAATCGCTCGCGGCCGACGTCGAGAGCAGAAGCTTTAACTGCGCGATACGAAGCCCAGTTGCAAGCGATGATGACGCCAGCCAGGAGCGTCCCGATAAGAAGCGGTAGACGATACTTGAGTGAGATATTAGTGAGTGACAACCTGGTACTTCTGAGTCTTGACTCCGAAATGCCTTGTTCCATTAAGACACCTTCCCGAAATCTGCCGTCTAACACTTGGGCGACTAATGGGGGATATGCAATTGGGAGGTGGGCACTCGCGAGTGCGAGTACTGGGGCCGAAACTTACGGCGAGAGAATAGAATTACCAGCGTTACAGGTCAAGTTAATCTTTGGTCCAACCGCCAAGGTGACAAAAAATGGCAGTTGCATCCACAGGTTACACAGATTCCATTAAGAACATCTGTGTAATCTGTGGATGTTTTTGTTGAAAAATCTTGTAATCCTGTTATAAACAGATTTCCCCTAGCTCACGACGGAGGTGTTTCTCATGAATAAGCTCTCACGGCGACTAACAGTTGTCGCTCTTCTATCGGCAATTTTCTTAACTCCATTCAAAACATCAATCGCTGCTGACTTCAAACGCGAAGTCATTTACCAGATCATCACAGATCGATTCTTCGACGGGAGCAGCTCAAACAACAACCCGTCGCAAAGCTCGGGACTTTACGATTCAACCAAAACAAACTGGCGTGCCTACTGGGGTGGCGACCTCGCCGGTATACAACAGAAGATGTCTTACCTCGCGGGGTTAGGGATAACCGCAATTTGGATCTCGCCACCAGTCGATAATCTCAACACAAACATTCCCGATGGTAGTGGTAACCCAACTGCCTCTTATCACGGCTACCAGGCGCGCGACTTCAAACGTATAGAAGAACACTTCGGCAACTCGAGTAATACGTGGACGGAGTTTGACAACCTCGTCACGGCCGCGCACCAGAACGGAATAAAAGTGATCGTAGATTTCGCGCCGAACCACTCAACTCAAAATAACGCGGGAGAGTTTGGCGCGCTTTACGACAACGGCACATTTCTTGGCAACTTCAGCAGCGATAGCAACGGTTACTTCCATCACAACGCCAATATCTCGGGCGGCGGCTGGGACGATCGCTATCAGGTGCAGTACTTTACGCTCTTCGATCTTGCCGACATTAACCAGCAACACCCAACCATGGACGCCTACTTAAAGGCGGCCGCACAGCTATTTCAGCAACACGGCGTGGACGGCTTCCGCATCGACGCGATCAAACACCTCAACTGGGGCTGGCAGTACAGTCTCGCGAATTCCATCTACACCTTTGGCGACAGCTTTCTGTTTGGCGAGTGGTTCCAGGGCACCACTTCCGATCCGCTCTATCGCGACTCTTACAAATACGCTAACAAGAGCGGTATCTCCATGCTCGACTTTCCTTTGAATACCGCCATCCGAAATGTGTTCGGCTCGAACGCCAACTTCTCTGAGATCGACTCGGTTATCTCGACGGAAGGCAGCAACTTTACCTGGAAGGAAGATCTCGTAACCTTCATCGACAATCACGACATGGCGCGCTTCCTTTCAATTAACAATAACAACAATCGATTGCACGAGGCGCTCGCGTTCGTGCTAACCAGTCGTGGTATTCCGTGCATCTATTACGGCACCGAACAATACCTGCACAACGACACGAGTGGCGGCACCGATCCATACAATCGTCCGATGATGACGAACTTCAGCACCAGCACGACCGCGTACCAACTCGTGAACAAGCTCTCGACGCTGCGTCGCAACAATCCCGCGATTCCGTACGGCTCGATGGGCCAACGCTGGATCAATAACGACGTTTACATCTACGAACGAAAGTTCTTTGGTAACGTGGTGCTGATCGCGATCAATAAAAATGAGACGACGGGCTATAGCATCAGTGGATTGAACACGTCGCTTCCCGCGGGTGGATATTCAGATTACCTGACCGGTCAGTTGGGCGGATCGTCGATCACCGTGAGCTCGGGCTCTGGCGGTAACAATCCCGTCACCACTTTCACTCTGCCTGCGCATACTGTCGCGGTGTGGCAGTTCACCGAAGGTGCATCGACACCGCAGATTGGTTCGATTG
Organism: Pyrinomonadaceae bacterium; assembly: GCA_035758935.1. Taxonomy (GTDB): domain Bacteria; phylum Acidobacteriota; class Blastocatellia; order Pyrinomonadales; family Pyrinomonadaceae; genus PSRF01. Next base: position 2,631 of record DASTVU010000648.1, read on the forward strand.
GACCGACGAGCGGACAGCCAGGTGTGAAGACAGTGATCGCCGGCAAGAACTTTGGTTCCACGACCGGAACGGTGAAGTTCAACACGACCACCGCGACTGTGAATTCGTGGACGCCGACACAAATCACGGTCACCACCCCGTCCGTTTCAAACGGCAACTACAACGTTACGGTGACGAATTCGAGTAGTCAGGTTTCGAATACAATCCAGTACACGGTACTGACGGCTAAGCTGATTCCGATCACGTTCACCGTCAATAATGCATCTCCGACACAGGTCGGGGATTACATCTTCCTGACCGGCAACACAGTTGAACTGAGTAACTGGTCAACGACCTGGGACGCGGCAGTCGGGCCGATGCTGACGCCGAATTATCCAAACTGGTTCATCGTCGCGTCGGTTCCGGCCGGGCAAACGATCCAGTTCAAGTTCATCAAAATTGCTGCAAATGGCGCAGTTACGTGGGAGGCCGGCAACAATCACACCTACACAGTTCCGACGAGCGGAACCGGGTTTGTGAACGTCAATTGGCAGTACTAAGCCACGGATAAACACTGATCAGAGCCGCGGATTAAATCCGTGGCTTTGATCCGTATCATCCGTGGTTAAAAACCTCTTGACACCCTATCCTCAACGAATTAAAGTTTGTTTGTCTTTGTTTTAGCTAAACAAAGACTCTGTTCCTTCCCGATTTTCCGAGTTCACAACTAAAAAATATTTGAGGTGTCACTATGTCCTTCCCTCTGCTGTCCGGACTGCGTTCCAACGACCTGGCCATCGATCTCGGAACCGCCAACACGCTTGTCTACGCCAAAGGGCGCGGCGTCGTCTTGAGCGAACCGTCAATTGTCGCCATTAATAAGGTGACCAATCAGGTGGAGGCAGTCGGCAAGGACGCAAAGGAGATGCTGGGCCGGACCCCGGGAAACATCGTCGCCATCAGACCGATGCGCGACGGCGTCATTGCGAACTTTGAAGTGACTGAGAAGATGCTCCAGCACTTCATCCGCAAAGCGCACAACGGTCGCACCTGGGTAAGTCCCCGAGTCGTGATCGGAATTCCCAGTGAGATTACGCAGGTGGAGAGACGAGCTGTCGAAGATTCAGCGTACCGAGCGAAGGCCTCCGAGGTTTACCTCGTCGAGGAAGCAGTTGCTGCCGCAATCGGCGCGGGACTGCCCATAACCGAGCCGCAGGGCAATATTGTTGTCGATATCGGTGGTGGCACGACGGATATCGCTGTCATCAGCCTCGGCGGTATCGTTTACGCGCGTGCAGTGCGCACAGCCGGCGACGCGATGGATAACGCGGTCGCGGAGTATGTGAAACGGAAGTACAACCTTTTAATTGGTGAGCGCACCGCGGAAGAGATCAAGATTCATCTTGGCAGCGCGTTTCCGCTTGATGAGCCTTTGTCGATGGAAGTGCGTGGCCGCAATCTCGTCGAAGGCATTCCGCAGACGATCACAGTGAGCGACGAGGAAATTCGTCAGGCGCTCGACCCGGCGGTCAAAGCGATCATCGATGCAGTGCGTGTAGCGCTCGAGCGCACGCCACCTGAGCTCTCGGCAGACATCATCGACCGTGGTGTGGTTCTCACGGGCGGCGGAGCCCTCCTTGCAAATCTCGATAAGCGTTTGAGAACTGAAACCGGCCTGCCTGTCTTTGTCGCTGACGATCCGCTGACGTCGGTCGTCCTTGGCGCGGGCAAGATGCTTTCCGATTTTGCGCTGCTGAAGCGTGTGAAATGGGAAAACACGCTGCAGTATTAATCTGCGTAAACTGTGGACGGGCATGTTCGAATCCGAGGAACAGAAAAAACGCGCTGAGCTGATCATCACGTTGCTGGCGAAGCTTTATGTGGTGCTCGAGCTCTCTGGTGACAACTGCCCAGTCTGTCACAGGGCGCAGATTCACGACTCGGAATGTCCAATCTCGCTCGCCTGGTCGCTACTCACTGAAGAAGAACAACACGAAGCCCGCACCACCATCCGCACGCTCGCACTTACGATTGGAGCCGAGGAATCACAAGCTGACAGTCTGGTGCACTGAGAAATCGTGAGCTGAAACACAAAGTCTGGAGGAAGGCGATCCGGATTGTGTTGGACTGCCCGATTCAACACTTTGGGCGTTCTCTTTCGCGACTGCTTCTTGCCCAATTCAAGTTTCCACTCCGCAACAAATTTCTTCCCTGACGCTTCTTTCATCGAAATCTCCTTTTGGTCCACTTCCACACAAGGACAGACTACAAGCTACGAAGATGAGCTATACTCTCTACAGTGAGTAGGGACCACACTATATGGATAACTATCCATGTAGTCAAGTGTTAATTTTCGGTAGCTTGGTTTTTGCAGATGTTGGCGATGGGTAGCGCGAGACCACGTCCAAGACGATTGGCTGAGAAACTGCTGCAAATCCGGCTGAGCCTTGACCTTTCTCAGTCTGAGATGGTCAAGCAGATGGGTGTTGCAGACATGATCCACTACAGCAACATCTCAAAGTACGAGCTCGACAAAAATGAGCCGCCGCTCATGATACTGCTCGCATATGCCAAGCTGGCCCAAGTCCACCTGGAAGAGATCGTCGATGATGATATCGACCTTCCACGCAAGCTTCCGGGCACGTTCGACTACCAGGCCCGGCTCGCACAGGCCACCGAGTTGTAAATCTTCAGCGAAACTCACCGACCTACTATCAAGCCTCGTAAAAGCTGCTGAAGTCTCCATCGTTTTGCATTGACTTTTCGGGCTTGCAGCGTGAGAATTGGCTCCCCCGTTCCGCCAGTCAGGCGCCCTTATAAAAGACATTCGCATAGCGCACCTGAAGTTGCGGCGTTTCTCTGCATTTACCGTTTACGATTTTCACTAAAAGGAGACCTCTCATGCTTAGACTCAAGGCCCTTCTGGTCTTCGTTCTTGTCGCTACGCTCATGCTGTTCAGTTCATTGCTTACTCCGGGGTTAGCAGACGGCGGAGCAAATCACCGGGTTCGAAACCAACATTTGGGCGTTTCGGGCGGAAACGTCAACGACGCAACGCGTCGCTTCTGTTGCAGCGGCACTCTCGGCGCGTTGATAAGTGATGGCACTAACAGGTACATACTCAGTAATAATCACGTGCTGGGCCGAGGAGATCAGGCTGTGGCCGGCGATGATGTATCGCAGCCGGGGTTGATCGATAGCAACTGCAACATAGCAACTGTTGTTGCTGACTACACTGGAGCGTCCCCTCTGGGATCAAACGTCGATGCTGCGGTAGCACAACTGCGACCGGGGCTGATGGATTCAAGCGGCTTTATCGAAGACATCGGTGTACCGAGCAGCACGATCGTAACCCCGTCGGTGGGTCTTGGAGTTGCAAAGAGTGGCCGCACCACCGGGTTCACGACTGGCACAATCTCGTCGATCAATACCAGCGTTAACGTTCAGTACACGAGAGATTGTGGCGGCGGTAAGAGGTTTACGGTGTCATACACGGGCCAGGTGGTGATTAACAGCACGACTTTCAGCGCCGGCGGCGATTCAGGTTCGCTCATCGTAACAAACAACGCGTCACACAATCCGGTGGCTCTCTTGTTCGCCGGCAGCAGCAGTGCCACGATCGGTAATCCTATCGGGCTAGTGTTGACCAGACTTGGAACCGCTCTCGGTCGCACTTTCAGCTTCAACCTGGGCGGCGGCGGCGGCGCAGCACCGAGCACGTTAGGCGGCGATATGGGTGGCGGCGGACGAAAACCCTTCACTCCTGGACTGGCGGATCTCATGCCACAACTTCCACAGCAAGCAGCAGATCGTGCTTTGGCAGTGCTCGAAGTACATCGCGCCAATTTGATGGTCACTCCGGGCGTCCAGGGCGCCGGCATTGGTGCGTCAAATCGAGTAGATGGTGAAGCGGCTATCGTGCTTTATGTAAACAAGAACTCTGGCAACAGACCGAATTTGCCTGACTCAATCGACGGCATTCCAGTGGTCGTCGTTTTGACGGACGAGTTCATTGCTTTCTAAGTGAAATTAGCCACAGATTTTCACGGATCAAGTGGTCCGTGAAATCTGTGGCTAATTTTTTTATTTACGACTCTGTGGTCCATCGTTTACGATGGACCGTCTTTGACAATTCAACAACGGCAAAATGCGCGGCTCAACCTCCCACACTAAAGAGTGATGAGCATCGCCGTTGAGCATGAAAGGTTCATACTCACGGCGATAGATAAAAGCGAACGCAGCACACTCCCAACTGCGAGTACGCATCCGCCGGACCCATCAGGAGGTAACTTCTGATGGGCAATCCGCGTCCGCGGCCGGTGCGACTGGCCGAGAAACTGCTCCAAATCCGGACCGGTCTAGGTCTATCGCAGACGCAGATGCTGGAACGTCTTGGCTTCAGCGACACTATGCACTACGGCCGAATTTCGGAGTACGAGCAGGACAAACGCGAACCCACCCTGATCACGCTGCTTGCCTACGCCCGCGCAGCAAGTGTCCACCTCGAAGACATCGTCGACGACAACCTTGAGCTGCCACGCAAACTTCCCGGCAACGTTAACTACCGCGGGATCAGTCGAAAATCTCGAAAATAAAAGAATAAGTCGGATATGACCAATAGGACCTCCAGGCCCTATACTGTCCACGCATGCACGTCTTCTACACGCCTCGTTACTACGCAGAGATAGGCGCAGGTCACGTTTTTCCCATCCGTAAATTCGAACTCGTGCGCGATAAGCTCCTGGCGGAAGGAACGCTGCAGCCGCATGAACTTATCGAACCAGATCCTGCCAACGTCGAAGATGTCCTCCTCGTTCATACTGAAGATTACGTCTCACGTTTGTGCAATGGCAGTTTGACTCCAAAAGAGATTATACGGCTCGGCTTACCATGGTCCGAATCACTCGTCCGTCGATCCTTCTATGCGGTCGGTGGCACTCTAGCCGCCACCCACGTCTCACTCGCTGAGGGCTACAGTTCCAACCTCGCCGGCGGTACGCATCACTCCTTCCCCGATCATGGCGAGGGGTTTTGTGTTCTGAACGATGTGGCGATCGCCGTCCGCGCTATGCGCGCGAGGAAACGGATCCGCCGAGCGGCAATAGTCGACTGCGACGTGCACCAGGGCAACGGCACCGCGACGATCTTCTCCGGTGATCCGGATACGTTCACCTTCTCGATGCACGGCGCAAAAAATTACCCGCTCTTCAAAGCACAATCTTCTCTGGACATCGAGCTACCTGACGGCACTGCGGATGATGAGTATCTCGATTCTCTCGCTTATTACTTGCCGGCTGTGTTTACCCACGATCCGGAGATCGTTTTTTATCTTGCGGGCGCAGATCCGTACGCAGCAGACAAACTCGGACGCCTTGCTCTTTCAACTGAAGGTCTACGCGCTCGTGACGAGTTTGTTCTGCGCGAATGTTATGAACGTGAGGTACCGGTTGTGACTGTGATGTCAGGCGGGTATGGCAAAGACATAAATGACACCATCGAAATTCACTGTAACACCGTTCGCATGGTTAAAGAGATTTTCGAAACTCGGGTTGCAACTCGCCGGCTCGCCTGAACGTTACGATAAGACATGCGTAGAATCTTCCGAATTCTGTTCTTAGTGGTGCTGGGCGTCGTCGTCGGACTGATTGGTTACGAAGGCATCATGTTTGTGCGCGTGCTTCTGCTACGCAATGGCAATCCATCGTCGACGTCGTTGATCGACACGCGCATCAAAGAAGCAAAAGCAAAAGGCCAGCAACCCAAACGTGAGCAGATCTGGGTGCCACTGGAAAAGATCTCGCCTAATCTGCAACGCGCAGTGTTGGCCGGTGAAGACACAAATTTCCTCACGCATCACGGCTTCGATTACGAAGCAATTCAGAAAGCGTATGAGCAGGCTCTGCGGGAAGCGGCGCGCGAGGCAAAAGCTGAAGGTGAGAATGACGACTGGCTTCCGAATCTTCCTGAGTTCAAGCGTGGTGGTTCGACCGTCAGCCAGCAACTCGCGAAGAACCTTTACCTTTCATCGCAACGATCGTTTTTGAGAAAGGGTCAGGAAGCCGCACTGACAATCATGCTAGAACGCACGCTGACAAAGCGTCGCATACTCGAAATCTATCTGAATGTGATTGAGTGGGGGGATGGAATTTATGGCGCAGAAGCCGCGTCACAACGTTACTTTCGCAGACCTGCTTCAGCGTTAACCGCCAACGAAGCAGCATTTCTATCGGCGATGATTCCGAATCCGCGCACAGTCTTTAATCCGCAAATAAATCCACGTCGAGTCGCTCGACGACAGCGCATCATCCTCCGCGGCATGCCTTACATAAAACTACCTTGAAGCGAGCGACAAAAAGGCACAAAAAGCACAAAATGATTTCTATGCGCTTCTTGTGCTTATTTGTGGCTCACTTTTTCTTGCCGCGGATTGTAAATGTCTTTATGAAGCGCGTCACATTCGCGTCTTCTTCTCTG
>DASTVU010000649.1:0-2168 GCA_035758935.1 Pyrinomonadaceae bacterium
GGCTCGTCATCCGGCAGGGAATGGGATTAACCATTATCGGTTTGATCGTGGGAGTTGCGGTGGGGAGTGTAGTGACACGAGTTTTGGCGGACATGCTTTACGGCGTTGGCACGCGCGATCCGCTGACATTTGTCGGCGCTCCGTTGTTGCTGCTGGTGGTTGCGTTTCTCGCTTGCTACATCCCGGCACGACGTGCCACGCGAATCGATCCCCTCGTGGCGCTTAGATACGAATGAAAGGCTATCCACAGATTACGCAGAAATAATCTGCGAAATCTGTGGATTGATTGATCTTTATGAACACACTATTTCAAGACCTTCGCTACGGCGTACGAATCCTCCTGAAGCAACCCGGATTCACCCTGGTTGCAGTCGTAACGCTCGCGCTTGGCATTGGCGCCAACACGGCGATCTTCAGTCTGGTGAACAGCATCCTGCTGCGACCACTGCCGTTCCGTGAACCGGACCGCGTGGTGCGACTGATTCAGGCGAGCCCGAAGCTTGGACTCGACACGTGGGGAGTTTCGCAGGCGGACTTTGCCGCATATCGCGAACAGAACCACTCGTTTGAGTCGATCGCTCTCTTTAACAGCAGCGCGATCAATCTCACCGGCGAAGGCGAGCCTGAACGTTTGCCGATTGCGAGTGTCACTGCCGACTTCTTCAAAGTTCTCGGCGTCAATCCGGTGCTCGGTCGCACCTTTGTCGAAGGTGAGGACGCAGAAGGGAAGAATCTTGTTTGTGTGATCAGTCATCGATTCTGGCAACGTCGTTTCGCCGGCGATCCGAATGTCGTCGGCAAGAAGCTGAACCTCAATAACATCCCGACACAGGTTGTCGGCGTGATGTCACCCGAGTTCAAGTTTCCCCGGCTCGAGATCGATCTTTGGATGCCGATGCCGCTGGATACAAAGCGCACTGCGCCTTATTTCTATCAGGTTATCGGTCGCATGAAGCCTGGAGTCCAGGTCGCTCAAGTGCAGTCAGACACAACCAGCATTCTTCAGAACTTTGGCTGGCAACACCCAAACAATGCTGAGTACGTTGGCTTAACTGAAGGTAATGGTCCAAGAACGATTGTTAAGCCGATCAAGGAAGTTCTGCTTGGTAAGACTGAGAAACCGCTCCTTGTTTTGCTGGCTGCGGTTGCCTTTGTACTGCTTATCGCCTGTGCGAACGTTGCCAACCTGCTACTCGCGAAGGCGACTTCACGAACGCGCGAGATCGCAGTGCGTGTGTCCCTCGGAGCTTCACCACGACGCGTCGCGCGGCAACTGTTAACTGAAAGCGTTTTGCTTTCTTTCGTTGGGGCTGTGTTCGGTGTTGGTCTGGCGGCGTTTGGCATTCGCATGCTCGACAAGTTGCCAATCAGCGGCATCGTGCGGATGGAAGAAGTGAACTTGAGCTGGACCGTGCTCGGCTTTACTGCGGCACTGACTGTGTTCACTGGATTGCTGTTCGGATTCATGCCTGCCTTGCGCGCATATGCGATGGGAATCGCAACGGGAATGCGAGAAGGTGCGCGTGGCACTATCGCACACAGACGGCTAAACAGCGCCCTCGTGGCAGTGCAGTTTGCGCTCTCGCTCGTTCTCCTAATCGGCGCCGGTTTGTTGCTGAAGAGTTTTCAACGGTTAGAGTCGGTGAATCTTGGATTCAACGCTGAAAACACGCTCACGATGGTCGCCACTTTGCCACGCAACAAATACGACAACGAAGAGAAGGCATTGAACTTTTACACCAACGCACTCGAGCGGCTGCGTAACTCGCCGGGCATTCGCGAAGTGGGACTCACTACCAATCTGCCTTTCGGCGATGGCGGGGAAGTTGACGGGTTCATCGTTGAGGGACAGGAACCACCTGAAGGTTCAAATGTTACGCAAGTCGAACAAGCCCATCTGCAAAGTGTGACGCCGGGAATCTTTCAAGCGTTGCAGATTCCGCTTCTGCAGGGGCGCGATTTTCAAAGCTCCGACCACGCTAAATCACCTCCCGTTGTGATTATCGATGAGACGCTGGCGCGTCGTTACTGGCCGGCTAATGATGCGATCGGTAAACGCATCCAGAGCACGGGCGGTCGTCAGTGGCTAACGATCGTCGGAGTTGTGGGTGGCATCAAGCACGCTAGTCTCGCAGAGGAGAATTGGCCGCACATCTATTTCGCGATGG
>DASTVU010000650.1:0-29591 GCA_035758935.1 Pyrinomonadaceae bacterium
TTCCAACACACATGCACGTCGCCGAGCAGCCGGCTGAAGTTAGCGCGTGCATTAAAGAGTATGGCCGTTCACCCGTGGCGCTGCTCGATACCGAAGGCTTACTCAGCAAACGCTTCACCGCCGTACACGCGATTCACGTCACGCCAAAAGCAATCGCCGCAATGGCGCGCACTGGGGCGATGGTTTGTGCGTGTCCAACCACGGAGCGAAATCTCGGCGACGGTGTTGTTCCTGTCGATTCATATTTTGACGCAGGCGTGCGAGTATCGCTCGGCACCGACAGTCAAATTCAGATCGACCTGCTCGAAGATGCGCGCGAGCTCGAGTACCACCTGCGATTACAGAAAACTGCACGCAATGTCCTCGCACCAACTGACGACACAACAAGCTCAGCACTGGCGCGGAGATTATTCGACTGCGCAACTATCAACGGCGCAGAGAGTATCGGTTTTGATGGCGGTAAACTCGAAGCCGGCGCTCCCGCAGATTTCTTCACAGTCGATCTCGACGATCTCTCGATAGCGGGATGTGCGATTGAAGATCTACTCGCAAACATTGTCTTTTCGCTTTCGCGGACTGCAATTCGCGATGTAGTGGTGGGAGGCAAACAAATCGTGGAACACGGATTACACGGATGATTAAAGAGATTCTCGCGGATTTGGTTAGGATTGATTCGGTTTCGTCGCGATCGAACGTGGAGATCGTCGAGTACATCGAAAAGCGTTGTCAGAAGTTGCACTTGAGTACGGGCTATGTGCCATACCTCGACAAAAACCTCGTTCAGAAGATCAACCTGATTGCGCTCTCACACCGCACCTATGACGTTGAACTGGCGTTGGTGGGCCACACTGATACCGTCCCTTACGATCCAAACTGGTCCGAAGCTACTACTCTCACTGAACGCGACGGCAAACTCTACGGGCGCGGTTCATGCGATACGAAAGGCTTTATCGCCGCGGCATTGACGGCGCTCGAAAACGTCAAACCACAAAAACCATTGGCACTGGTATTCACTGCCGACGAAGAAATCGGGCTTCTCGGCGCCAAGGTGTTGGCCGAGAATCAAGCACTACGTCCTCGATACAGCATCGTCGGCGAGCCAACCTCACTGAAACCGATTCGAGCAGGCAAAGGCTATTCGCTTGCCGAAGTGATCGTGAAAGGACGAGAAGCACACAGCGCCTATCCCGCACTCGGCGCCTCGGCCATCCTTCGCGCCGCACGATTAATCAATCGACTGGAATCGATCGCAAATGAACTCAAAAATGATCAGCATCCTGCTTTCGATCCACCCTACACAACACTGAACGTCGGCCTGATCAACGGCGGCTCGGCCAAGAACGTGCTCGCCGGCGAATGCCGCTTTACACTCGAATGGCGACCGATTCCGACGCAACCTTCCGAGCATCTTCTCAATCTTTTCCGAGCGGCAATTGAAGACGAGCAAAAAGCGGATCCTGACTTTCAATGCGAAGTTGACGCAAACCGGCAGGATACTGGTTTCGAAACTGCTCCTGATTCGCCGTTAATCAAACTTCTCGAAAAAGCGTCTGGCAACAAGTCAGGCACGGTAGCTTTTGGCACAGAAGCCGCCCAAATGAAGCTTTTAGGCAGTGAAGCGGTGGTAATCGGTCCGGGCGATATACGCGAGGCGCATCGCACGGGCGAGTTTGTGCCCGTGGACGAACTTGAGCGTTGCGCCGAGATTCTGAGACAATCCATCCAGCAACTTTGTTCATCGTAATTTTGGCCGCATATCTTCACGGATTTACGCGGGTGCAAGGCAACCGCTTTCCAGTGAAAGTCCATCGGAAGGTGCAATGCTCCGCATAAATAAACTCCTTTTAGCAATTATTATTTTGGCGTCGTGTGTCCCGCTCGCGGCACAGGATCCGAAACCATTAAGTAACCAGGAATTTGTCAGCCTGCTCTATCAACTACAGCGCAATCCCTCCATGCGCGACGATCTTGTCGAACAGGTTAGAACGCGTGGGATCGGTTTTGCTTTAACCGATGGCATGCGCTCGCTCGTCGCTACGAAAAGTGGTAACGACTCAGTGCTGCGACGTACGCTTGAAGAAGCCGAACGCCGCCGCGTGAACCCAACGGCCTCCGCACTTCCTTCTGAAACTGAAGGACGCGAAATTCTCGAACGCACACGCAACGTGACTTTGGCCGCCGCCAACGCAATGCCAGACTTCCTTGTGAAGCAGATCATCAAACGTTCAGTCGCTTACGGACACACTGCCAACTGGATTCCACAGGACAACCTCACGATCGCAGTCGGTTATCGTCCGAACGTCGGCGAGGAGTACAAGATACTTACCGTAAACGGAATGCCGGCGGCTCCGGAAGCGTCAGGAGCGAGCCGCGACTACAGCAAGAATGCGCCGAAGGGCGCGTCGTCGAGTGGTGTGGAATACATCTCGGCCCAGGCAGACATTTTCAAGCCGGAAGCTAAAGCCGAGTTCCGCATGGTCGATACCGATGTCATTCTCGGCAAACGAACAATCGTCTACGAGTACACAGTAAAGAAAGACAACTCACAACTGACTCTGAGTCTTGCAGATACTGGCGCTCGCGCCGTCGTCGGATCGCGTGGTCGCCTGTGGATCGATCGTGAATTGGATCGTGTCGTCCGCTTTGAACAGATCGCGACCGAGATTCCTCCCGATTTTCCGATTACCGCTGCAAGCAGTTTGATCGACTACGACTGGGTATCGATCAACGAGCGCAAGTATCTCTTGCCGACACATTCAGAAATTCTGCTGACGACGGTTAATCCGAAGTTCGTCCTTCAGAGCCGAAACGATATCAAGTTTCGTAGCTATCAGAAGTTTGGTGCTGAGTTGAAGGTCATCGATGAAATCGGTGAAGACGACGACGAGCCACCACCGCCGCCAAAACTCATCAAACCACCACAATAGAAGCCACAGATTTTCCGTGGCTCAATAAGTCTACAAATGTGGACGCCTCACGCCCCACTGTCCACATCCGTGGACACGCAAAATTCCCTGCAAAACGCGAATCCGCTTTGTTTCCAGCGTTCGTACTTCGATCAGCTAAACGGTACGGCCCTTGCACTAGCCGTAAGTCAGCAAGGAAGGAACGCTCCTGAATGAAGCCCAGGATTTTGATAGTGGATGACGAGTCACAGATCACCCAACAGCTTTACTGGACGTTGTGTGATGAGTACGACGTGGTGACCGCAAACGATTTGCAAACCGCGATTCGGCGGGCCACTTTTTACAAGCCCGATATTTGTATATTGGACTTGCAAATGCCTCCGGAAAAAGATTCGCCCGCCAGTGGTCTGCGACTGCTGGAATACATCAAGGGTCACCTCGAGAACTCGAGAGTTTTGATAATGAGCTCCAACGCCACGACCGAAACGCGTCGTGCCTGTTTCGCCGCCGGCGCCGATGGTTTTTTTGCAAAGCCGTTTGAAATCCAGGACATGCTCGCGAGTATTTGCAAGCTGAGCCCTGTTCACCGGCTGGAATTGTTCGCTCACATTCTTTGAAAAAAGATTCGGACGTCACTCCCTTTGGCGTCCGTACAAGCACCGTAGGTGAAACCCTCTTCATCGGACGGTGTGCTCGATGGCCCCCGCTGACGTTGCCCAACACGAACGCGGGGGCCGAATTTTCTTTGGAGTGCGCCAACTTGTTGGCGCTTTTGTATTTTTACCAAAGCGGTAACAAGTTACCGCACTCCAAGGAGGCGTCCGATCTGTGCCATAATCCCTGAGCAATGAGTGAAGCCAGTGACAAAGTGCGTGGAATGCGCGAGCTTCCACTCTTTCCCCTTCCAGTGGTCCTGTTTCCCGGCGTGCCTTTACCGCTGCACATTTTTGAGCCGCGCTACCGGCAACTGCTCAGCGACATTCGTGTCGCAAACAATCTTTTCGGACTTGCTTACTTTGATCCGACAATCGCCAGCACCGAAGTTCCGCCTGCGGGACATATCGGCTGCGTCGCCGAAGTCACCGAAACACAAACCTTTCCTGATGGACGTTCGAACATCCTGACGCTCGGCGTGATTAGATATCGCATCGAGTCGTACATCGAACGCGGCGATCCGTATCTGGTGGCGCAGGTCAGTTACTTTGAAGACGACGAGGAGGACGAGGAACTGCTCGCCTCTCCTGCCAAAGACGTAGCCGAAACATTCACGCGCATCGCGCAGGCTGTACGCACCATCAACGACGAACGCGCGGTTTTGCCGGACATCTCGAACACTGAGCCGCAGCGCTTGTCGTTCCTCGTCGCAGCCGCGATGGAGATTGACGCCGAAGTAAAACAGGAACTTCTCGAGCTTCGTTCAACTTCAGAACGTTTGGAGCGACTACGTGGAATGTTGAGTATTGCCGTAAAAGGGTACGAGGAACGGGCACGCGTCCACGAACTGGCCAAGAGCAATGGACACAGCGGCAGAAAGATTGAGATCGAATGACGAGCCCGCGGCCGCAAGTCAGTATTCACGTTCTGTTTTTCGGCGCTGCGCGTGATGTGGTTGAGGCCAATCAGCTCGATCTTTCACTCGATGCTCCTGCGACGGTCTCCAGTGCTTTTCAGAATCTGGTCGCTAGATTCGCGCCGCTTGAACGCTTCGGACGTTCGCTGTTGTTTGCAGTAAACCAGGAATACGCCACACCGGACACGCTTTTGAAAGAGAATGACGAACTGGCGGTGTTTCCGCCGGTTAGTGGTGGGAGTTGCGATTATCGCTGTCCATACGATTTTTTTGAGCTGACGACAGAGCCGATCGATGTGGGCCAGGTGGCAAGGCGCGTCGTGCTTCCTGAATGTGGAGCGACCGTCACACTCGACGGCTACGCGCGTGAATGGACCAAGGGTAAGCGAACGCTTTACCTCGTTTACGAAGCGTACGACCAAATGGCACTGAGTGAAATGCAGCGCCTCGGCGCCGAAGCTCACAAGCAGTTCGAAATCGCCCACCTCGGCATCGTACATCGCACCGGACGACTGGAGATCGGCGAAACGAGCGTTGTCATCGCCGCAAGCGCGCCACATCGTAGAGCAGCCTTCGAGGCCTGTGAGTGGGCCATCAAAGAGCTCAAACGCACCGTTCCCATCTGGAAAAAAGAAGTCTTCGAAAGTGGGGAGGAAGAATGGGTTGGGGCCACGGATTTTCACGGATAAACACAGATAAAAATAATCCGTGTTCATCCGTGTAATCCGTGGCTTAACTTGGTGTTTCTTCTGTCTCTTCCTCAGCAGCAGCCTCCACAAGAGAGGCGCTGGTGACTTTGTCGCCGGCGTCGGTTTTGATCAGACGCACACCTTGCGCGCTGCGACCTGTCTTACGTATGTCACCGGCTTCGAGACGGATCAGCTTTCCTTGCTGCGTGATGATCATGATCTCCGACTCGTCTTCAACCGGGAACACCGCGACCACCTTGCCGGTCTTGTCAGTCGTCTTCATATTGATGACGCCTTTACCACCGCGCGACTGCAAGCGGTACGTCGTGATCGAAGTCTGCTTGCCGTAGCCCAGTTCGGAGACCGACAACATGCGCTCCTTGTCTTCAGCTGAAACCGGACAAACCGAAACAACAAAATCGTCCTTACGCAGATCGATGCCACGCACACCACGCGTCGCACGTCCCATCGGCCGCACGTTTTTCTCGTCAAAGCGAATTGCGACGCCATCGTGCGTTGCGATGAAGATGCGTTTCGTACCGTCAGTCAACACAACGTCGAGCAACCGATCGCCTTCGTCCACGTTGATCGCGATGATGCCGTTCGTACGAATGTTTTGGAAATCGGCGAGTGACGTCTTCTTGATCACACCTTTGCGCGTGACCATCACGACGTAACGGCCTTCAGCAAATTCGCGCACCGGAACAACACCCGCCAGCCTGCGATCGGAAGGAATGTTGATGAGATTCACGACTGCCTTGCCGCGTGCTGATGCCGCAGCGTCGGGCACTTCGTGAACTTTCAACTTATAGACCATGCCATCGTCGGTAAAGATCATCAGATAAGCATGTGTCGAAGCGATAAAGAGATGCTCGACAAAGTCGCCATTCTTTGCAGCGGCGCCGAAACGGCCTTTACCACCGCGTCCCTGACGAGAGTAAGTCGTAATCGGAGTTCGCTTGATGTAGCCACTGTTGGTGACCGTGATCGCGACGTCTTCATCCGCGATGAGATCCTCGATTGAGAGCTCGACGCCTTCGTCAACGATTTCCGTGCGACGTTCGTCACCAAAGTCTTTCCTGACCTCTTCGAGCTCTTTCGAAATCACGCGTCGCAGAGATCGTTCGTTTGCCAGGATCTCTTCGAGCTCCGCGATCAGCTTGATGATTTGTTCGTACTCGTCGGTAATCTTCTGTCGTTCAAGGGCTGACAGTCGTCGCAGTTGCAGGTCGAGAATTGCCTGGGCCTGAATCTCTGAAAACGCAAGACTCGACATCGTTTTCTGCAACTTCGCAAGATGAGTCTTGATCTGAACGTCTGACCCAATACCTTTCCATGCCTTAACTTCAGCCGTGGTCTTCAAGTCGCCCTGCAACCACAGGCGTGCTTCATCAACCGAGCGCGAGTTACGAATGAGAAAGACGATCGCGTCGAGCGCGTCGATGGCCTTCGTGAGTCCTTCGAGAATGTGCGCGCGAGCTTTTGCCTTGCGAAGCTCATACTCAGTGCGTTTGCGAACCACCTCACGTCGAAACTCGATAAACGCCTCGAGCATCTGCTTGAGGTTTAGAACTCGTGGCTGTCCGTTAACGATTGCGAGATTGATGACGCCGAATGACGATTGCATGGGCGTCAACTTGTAAAGCTTATTGAGCACCACCTGCGGCACAGCATCGCGTTTAAGTTCGACAACGATGCGCATGCCAGTGCGATCTGACTCGTCACGCAGATCTGAAACGCCCTCGACTTTCTTTTCGTTGATTAGTTCGGCGATGCGCTCGAGCAAACGAGCTTTGTTGACCTGAAAAGGAATTTCTGTAATGACGATCGCATCGCGTTCCTGCGCACCACGACCGATACGATCGATGCCCGCACGTGCACGCAACTGCAAAACGCCGCGACCTTCCTCGTACGACTTTCTAATTTCTTCGCGACCATAGATGAATCCACCGGTAGGAAAATCGGGTCCAGTTACGATCTTCGTGAGATCCTGAACAGTAACTTCCGGATCTTTCAGTAATGCGAGCGTCGCATCGACGATTTCGGTGAGATTGTGCGGCGGAATCTTCGTCGCCATTCCGACTGCGATGCCGTCAGATCCGTTGATGAGCAAGTTCGGAAGCCGCGTCGGTAAGACCTTCGGCTCACTGAGCGACTCGTCGTAGTTTGGTTGAAATTCAACGGTCTCTTTCTCGATATCGGCGAGAATTTCATTCGTCAAACGCGCCATGCGTATCTCGGTGTAACGCATCGCCGCTGCTGCATCGCCATCGACTGATCCGAAGTTTCCCTGGCCATCGATGAGCGGATAGCGCATAGAAAAATCCTGCGCCAGACGAACAATCGTGTCGTAAACAGGCATGTCGCCGTGCGGGTGATATTTACCAATCACGTCGCCGACGATACGCGCGCTCTTCTTGTAGGCCTTGTTGTAAGTGTTGCCGAGCTCGTGCATGGCCCACAACACACGCCGGTGCACGGGCTTCAATCCGTCGCGAATATCCGGCAACGCGCGGCCGATAATTACCGACATCGCGTAGTCGAGATACGAGCGCCGCATCTCGTCTTCGATGTTTATATGATTGCGTTCAGAAGTTGTTTCCATCTAACAGCCTTTCCAGTACAATCCGCCACACAGTTTGGCCCCGTTTGAAGAGATACTTAGCTTGAGTTTGGCGCTTTTTTCGGGGTAAGAAAAACGGGTGAAGCATCACTATCAAATCAGCCCGTATTTTAGCCTTTTTGAGCCCATTTGGCAAACACGGAAATTGGCGTAAACTCCAATAGAATCAATAGCTTCGTGTAGCCACTCCCGACCGTTTTGTGACGGCTCACACCTCAGTCGGCTCCCATGAGTGAACAACGAAATTGGAAGCGCATTCGCGAGCGATTGGCATTGCATCTGCCGGTGCGTGTCCAGGGCCGCGAAACACCTGATTTCGAGTGGAACGAGATCACCAGACTTACAAATGTGACGCCTTTCGGCGCGGGATTTCCTCTCAGGCATCCCACGGAAAAAGGCCGCTTGTTGTTCATGACGATCCCAATGCCAAGGCAGTTGCGAGTGTTTGATCACGTTGAGGACCAATACCGGATCTGGGCCATCGTGAGATACATGAAAGCCTCCGCTCGCGAAAAGGGTACCGTGTTTGACATTGGCGTCGCGTTCATCGGGAAAAAGCCGCCGGCAAGTTTTGAGAAAGAACCGTGGAAGCGTTACGACATCTCAACTTCTGCTTTTCAGGCACTGACGGCACCCGACGATATTTTGACTCCCCTTACAGATCAGCGAGCCCACACGCGTCACAACATCGCAGTTGATATGCGAGTGGAAGTGGTGGACGTCAACGGTGAAGTGGTCATGAGTGAACATACGGTGACTGAAGAAATCAGCACCAATGGCGCGACAATTTTTACCACGTTACAAATCCCACAGGGACGCTTCATACGCGTAACCAACGACCAGCATGGCATCACGACACACGCGGCGATTAGATCGCGGAGCACAGGCGCTGACGGTATTCCGAGAATTCATGTGGAGTTCATAGATAAGGAGTGGCCGTTGTAAGATAAAAACGCGCTCGGGAGCTTGAACATTGAGTAACAACGGCACAGCACCAGTAAAACGAGAGAATCCGCGAGCATCACCGGCGCGCTCGCCATTGCCACAATGGGCGCTGGATTCGATCAGGCCCGTGGTCGGCGCGCTGAGCCGTGTGCTCTGGAAGATTGAATATCACGGCGTTGAGAATGTGCCAACGAATGGTGGTTTGATCATCGCGGCGAATCATCAGACGTACATCGATCCGTTCTGGCTTTCAGTTCCGATCAAGAGACCGACGCGTTATCTCGCGTGGAGTGCTGCGTTTCGCTGGCCCGTCGTCGGTAAATGTTTGACGTGGTTTGGAGCATGGCCGCTCGCGTTGGAAGGAAGTGACCCGGCTGCGATACGGAGCTCGTTACAGTGGCTGCGTAACGGAGGCGCGGTGGTGATTTTTCCTGAAGGGGGGCGGAGCACGGCGAGTGGAGATCTGGATCGGTTCAAAGTAGGCGCTGTGCGATTGGCGCTCGAAGCACAGGTGCCAATACTTCCGGTGACGATCAAAGGTGGTAATCGTGTTTGGCCGAGAGGCTGGCGTTTTCCAAGACCGGGAAAGGTCGTGGTGACATACCATCCGCTCTATCACGCCGAACAATGCCCGAATGAGGAGGCACGCGCGTGCGCGCGGCGGGAGAGCGAACGCTTAGCGCAGGTGATTGCTTCGGCATTGTAAGATTTCTTTTTTAGTTCAATATGCGCATCATCGCCTCGTGGATTAAACCGTTGCTCGCCAAAATCTGCTCGTTATAAATATCCACAGGCTCGTCTTTAAAATTCGTGATCCGCCCGCGGGCTTCGGTGATCAGGAGCGCGCCGGCGGCGACGTCCCACGGACTGAGGCCGTCTTCCCAGAATCCATCGAAACGTCCACACGCTACATAGGCCAGATCGAGTGCTGCTGAACCATCGCGTCGCACGGCTTGTGCATTCATCGTGAAAAGCGTGAAGCCGCGCGCGAAGTCTGGACGCTCACGCACGTTGTATGGAAAACCAGTGCACACCATTGCCTGGCTCAACTCGTCCACTGACGAAACGCGAATCTGTCGATCATTGAGGGTTGCGCCTTGGCCGCGTTCCGCAGCGAACATCTCATTGCGCATCGGATCGTAAACAACTCCAATCTCCAGCACACCCGATCGCTCCAATGCGATCGAAACGCAAAAGCACGGATAACCATGCGCGTAGTTTGTCGTGCCGTCCAACGGATCGATGATCCACTTCCACTCGCTACGCCTGCCACCAACTAAAATCGCCTCACCGGATTCCTCAGCAAGGATGCCGTGTTGTGGATAGTAAGAACGAATGCGCTCGATGATCAGATTTTCAGCGGCGATATCGGCTTCGGTAACGAGATTGATGTCGCCTTTGGTGCTAACCTTCGCGGACCCGAGACGTTGGACCAGCAGATTGCCCGCGTCCCGGGCAGTTTCGATCGCAAAATTAAGCACGAGTAATCAGTATCTATCCGTGAATATCTGTGGCTAATGGAATATTTATGTCCTTGGCGCGCGCAGTTTTTACCGCCTCTTCATAACCGGCATCAACATGCCGCGCAACGCCGAGGCCGGGATCGTTGGTCAATACACGATTCAATCGCTTCGCTGCTTCATCAGTTCCGTCCGCAACAGACACCTGACCTGCGTGCAGCGAATAGCCAATCCCGACACCGCCACCATGATGAAATGACACCCAACTAGCGCCACTTGCCGTGTTGAGCAAAGCATTCAGGATGGGCCAGTCGGCAACCGCATCCGATCCATCCTTCATCCCTTCGGTCTCACGAAACGGCGACGCCACCGAGCCTGTATCAAGATGGTCTCGCCCAATCGCAATCGGCGCTTTCAAATCACCACGCTTGACGAGATCGTTGATGGCTTCGCCCATCTCAGCGCGTTCACCATAACCGAGCCAACAGATCCGCGCCGGCAATCCCTGGAAGTGCACGCGATCGCGCGCGAGACGTAGCCAGCGATTCAACGTGCGATCGTCCGGAAACATCTCGAGCGCGAGATCATCAGTCTTGCGAATGTCCTCCGGATCGCCTGACAACGCTACCCAACGAAACGGTCCTTTGCCTTCGCAGAAAAGCGGGCGAATGTATTCCGGAACGAATCCAGGTATCTCGAAGGCGTCCTTGCATCCCGCATCAAGCGCCTGCTTGCGAATGTTGTTGCCGTAATCAAACGCAATCGCGCCCGCACGTTTCAATGTCAGCATCGCTTCAACGTGTTGGGCCATCGACGCCATCGACTTCTCGACGTACGCAGCCGGGTCACCGGCACGCAGCTCAGCGGCATCATCAAGTGACATTCCTGCGGGCACGTAGCCATTCAAAGGATCGTGTGCGCTCGTTTGATCTGTAACCGCATCGACGTGAACACTACGTCGGACCAGCTCAGGCAAAATCTCCGCGCAGTTACCGACGAGTCCAACAGAAACCGCACGTTTCTGTTCGCGCGCGTCTTCACAAATATCGAGGGCTTCGTCGAGCGTCATCGCGATGCGATCGCAGTAGCCGGTACGAACGCGTCGTTCAATACGAACCGGATCGACGTCGATGCCGAGAAATACAGCGCCATTCAACGTCGCAGCCAAGGGTTGAGCGCCGCCCATGCCACCCATTCCACCCGACACGACGAGCTTGCCGGAAAGATCACCGCCAAACTGTCTGTCGGCCATGGCGGCGAACGTTTCAAATGTTCCCTGAACAATGCCCTGAGTGCCGATGTAGATCCAACTGCCGGCAGTCATCTGCCCGTACATCATCAACCCGCGGCGTTCAAGCTCGTGGAAGTGTTCCCAGTTGGCCCACGCGCCGACAAGATTTGAATTCGCGATCAAAACGCGCGGTGCGTGTTCGTGAGTGCGAAAGACGGCCACAGGTTTGCCCGACTGAACGAGCAACGTTTCGTCATTCTCGAGCGCGCGCAATTCACGCACGATCGCGTCGAAAGCAGCCCAGTTGCGCGCTGCCTTGCCGGCGCCACCGTAGACGATCAGTTCGTCAGGACGTTCGGCGACGTCCGGATCGAGATTGTTCATCAGACAACGTAGCGCTGCTTCCTGATGCCAGCCTTTACAGCTTAACTGCGGGCCTCGCGGCGCATGGATAACACGGTGATCCATCAAATCATCCTTCGGAGAACCAATAGCGGCTGAACCATCCGCCACCCTCTTTCTTCCTCAACTGCTCCAGCTCACCTGAATCGAGCCACACGCCACCGCATTTGTCGCAAGTATCGATGAGCACTTCCTCAAACTTGCTTTCCTTCAAACTACCGTCACAACGCGGGCATGCCATCGAAGACGTGCCGGCAGCTTTGGCTTCCTCTGAAACCTTCATCTTCGCGCGCAGTTTCTCGATAGCTTCCTGGTTCTTGCGATGAAAATACTCCTCTTCCAAACTTTTTCGACGGTCGTCCATTCCGTTCGCCATATGAGCTCCTAGTTTGTTTGTTCTGTGGTTAACGACTCAAAATCATCACGCACGATCGCCGCTCTAACTTTCTCAATGTCACTCGCCATCGCTCGATCCTGAGTCAACGGGGGGACCAGTTTACGCACAATGTCATAAGCCTGCTTCACGCCGCGTCCGGGTGCGAGTGGTCGATACTCCAGCGCCTGCGCGGCCGTCAACAACTCTATCGCCGTCGTCAGCTCTGCAAGCTGCACAATCCCGCGCAGCTTCGTCGCCGCCGTCATGCCCATCGACACGTGATCTTCTTTACCACCGTCAGTCGGCACGTTGTCGATACTTGCCGGATGGGCCAGCACTTTTGCTTCGTTCAGAAGCGCAACCGCAGTCACTTGCAGCATCATGAAACCCGAGGAAATGCCAGGCTGCGATGTTAAGAACGGCGGCAGTCCCTCATTTGAATCGGGATTCACGAGTCTGTCGATGCGTCGTTCCGTAATACTCATCAAGTCTGTCAAAGCAATCGCGGCGTAGTCAAAAACGAGTGCGAGCGGTGCGCCGTGAAAGTTTCCGCCAGACAACACTTCGCCGGTTTCTGAAAAGACGAGTGGATTATCCGTCGCACTGCCACTTTCAATCTCCACCACTTGTACGGCGTGACTTAACGCCGTGCGAATTGCACCATGCACCTGTGGCATACAACGCAGACTGTAAGCGTCCTGGACGCGTGGATCGTTGTCGAGATGCGACTTTCGAATCTCGCTTTCCTGCAGTAACTCTCTCAAGTGCGCGGCAACAGCGAGTTGACCCGGATGTGGACGTGCAGCATGAATGCGCTCGTCAAAAGCGACAGGCGTGCCTTTCAATGCTTCCAACGTCATCGCACCCGCTACATCCGCGAGCCGAACCAGCCTCTCCGCGCGACCCAACGCGAGAGCCCCAACCGCGCCCATTGCCTGCGTGCCGTTCAGAAGTGCGAGACCTTCCTTCACTTCCAACTGCAACGGCGCAATCTTAGCGCGCTCGAAAGCGTCAGCCGACGCTATCCGTTCACCTTTATAAAAAACTTCTCCTTCGCCAATCGCTGCGAGCGCCAGATGTGCAAGCGGCGCCAGATCACCGCTGGCGCCGACGCTTCCCTTTTCAGGAATGACCGGCGTCACTCCTTTTTCCAGCATCGCGATGAGCGTGTCGATCACCAACGGTCGTGCGCCGCTGAATCCGGCTGCGAGAACATTCGCGCGCAAGAGCAACATCACGCGTGCTTCGGCTGCTGACAGTGGCTCGCCAAGTCCACACGAGTGACTGCGCACCAGATTCAATTGCAACTGAAACAAGTCAGATCGATCGATGCTCACATCTGAAAGCTTCCCGAACCCTGTGTTGACACCGTAAACAGTGCGTCCTTCGTCAACGATGTTCTGAACCACTTGTCGCGCTTTCTCAACGCGCACACGCGCATCGTCCGCGAGAACAACGTGTTCTCGGCCTTCGGCGACGTCAATGATTTGCTGAAGTGTTAGTTGTTGGCCGTTAAGCTCGAGCATATGAATAAACAGCCACAGATTACACGGATCTACACTGATCTGTGTAATCCGCGAAACCTGTGGCCAAATCAATCGGAATTAACTGACGCTGGCCCTCTTATCCGGCGGTTCCGAAACGTCGATCTTCTTGAACTCTGATGTCACTTCGCGACTGCGAACACGTTGACGCGCGCGCTTGGCGCGTACCGTGGTGCGTCTTGTGGTTGCTGCTGTCCAGTTTGTCATTCGTTTCAGCGGCCGCAATGAAAACTCGTGCTTCGGTAATACTTCGCCGGTTGCTTCACGCAGTCGGAGGGTGCCAATCGCGAAAACCGCAACGGCGGCATTGAACACGATTCCCACTACGAAGACGATCCAGCCGGGCACAACCCCGACTGTCGCACGGTCGATGAAAGCGTTAAAGTCGCGCGCCGGCAATGGGGACAGGTAAACTTTTAAGTTCCAACTCAGCGCCAGGAGCGCAAAGATCCAGAGATAATTGCGACGCAAACGACGCCCGACCGCTTCCCACTCCGTGATCGTGAAATGAGGCGTAGTCAGGTCAGCCGCCAAATGTTCGGCCCAGGCTTCGTCGGCCGGACGGTTCTCCGGCATCAGGAGGTGCGCAAAATATCCGGTCTCCAGAATTCGCACGCGACTCGACCAAATCTCGTAATAACGATAACGGCGCGCTTCCATCAGCAGAAAGATCGCGACGAGGATCGAGTTGATCGGAATCACAAAATGCGGGTTATTCGGAGAACTGAAGACGAATGAAAGCGTCGCGCCTGCGGTGATGACGGCCCAGTTTGTTGTCGTGTCGAGTCGATTGCGCCACGTGTTTGAGCGCTGCACTTCACCGCGATAGAAGTGAATCATCGCGGTGTTGAATTCCGCGGGTGACATGCGGCGCATCAAGCCTGCGGGCGATTGCGAAGCAATGTCAGACAAAGGCTCCGCCGCAGCTGGCGGTCTAAGCCTGCCGGTGACTCTATCTGAGGTTAATGGACCACTTCCTCTTTGACTTGCTTCGGTGGACATGGGAACAGATGGAGCGCGCGGGCCAGACTGGAGCGCGGAACTCCCAGAAAGCGATAATAGCAAAGCTAGCCACAAAAAGGCACAAAAAGCACAAAAGAGAAGAAGAAAGACAAAGTACGTTGAGAAGTTTCAATGAGTACCCTTCGGGCGCTTTCAATTCAGTTTTACTGTTTTGTGCTTTTTGTGCCTTTTTGTGGCTACACCCTTTTGTGTGCCTTTTTGTGGCCATGCTATAGTGGCCGCTCGGTGGAATCAGAGTTTGACGAGCAATGGATGCGGCACGCTTTGGCCGCTGCTCGTGAAGCGCAGGCGAATGGCGAAGTGCCGATCGGCACCTGCATCGTTAGCGAAAACAAACTCATCGCTCTTTCCGGAAACCGCACGCGTACCGACTGCGATCCCACAGCCCACGCTGAAATCGTTGCTCTTCGCGAAGCCGCCAGTAAGCTTGGAAATTACCGGCTCACCGGCGTGGATGTTTATTCGACGATTGAGCCGTGTGCGATGTGCGCGGGAGCCTTGATACAAGCGCGCGTAAGCCGTTTGATTTATGGCGCGCCCGATGAGCGAGCGGGAGCAGTCGTGAGTCGCTTTCGCATCTGCGACACGGATTTCCTGAATCACCGGATCCGGATCACTTCCGGAGTGTTGGAAGCGGAATGCCGCGCACTCATGCAGGAATTTTTCCGGAGCAGAAGAACAGAATAGAGACGCGGAGAGGTCGCATAGTGGATTAGTGCACCGGTCTCGAAAACCGGAGTGGGTTAACGCCCACCGTGGGTTCGAATCCCACCCTCTCCGCCATGTTAATTGCCAATTTTCGATTGCCGATTGCCAATTTGGTCGGTGACAGAATCAACCAAAATTGGCAATTGGAAATCAGCAATTGGCAATGATGGAGAGGTGCAGGAGTGGTTGAACTGGCAGCACTGGAAATGCTGTGAACGGGAAACCGTTCCGTGGGTTCGAATCCCACCCTCTCCGCCAGAGACATCCGAAGTTCCCGACGCCCCCAGGCAACAAAATTTCTGTTTACTCCGGGGGAGATCGATGAGCGACGACAAGTTAGCGATCGAAGAGGCAAGGCGTGCGGCGCAGCACGATTCGGTAAAAAGTCAGGTCGAAGGTGAAGTACAGGCCGAAATTGGAGAGCGTGCAGCCGTAAAAAATGCACCGGGGGAATCGCGGCAAATAGATCAGGTTGCTGGGGAGTTTCGGTCGAAGGCAGTTAACGAGGTCGTTGAAACGGAGCGCGAAGTGCAGCGTTCCCGCGGGCTCGCGCGAGTTTCGCAGGTCGTCGATTACATCTTTTATGTAATCTATGCGCTGCTCGGAATGCGATTTCTGCTTGCGCTAATGGCCGCGCGCAGTACTGCCGGGTTTGTGCGGTTCATTGTCGCGGCAAGCAGTCCCTTTTACGAGCCGTTTCGAGGGATTGTGGCGAGCCCAAGCACCGATGCCGGGCATACCTTGCTGCTTCCGGTCATAGTGGCGATAATCGCTTACGTGCTGTTGCACGTGCTCGTCAATGCACTCTTTCGGATGTTTGCGCATCGAAAGACCGAAATCTAACATCTGTCGGTTCAATCGGCAGCCAGTTCGAACTTAGTTCTTTGAATTTTGTACTTGAGCTACCACAACGTGCCAAGAACAAAGTACAAAGCACTATTGACAACTTATCAGATCCCGGGCTCCGCACAACGCTCGCTTTGTGAACCCCGCCAGGCCGGGAACGGAGCAACGGTAGCAACGGCAGCGTGTGTTGCGGGAAAGTCCGGGGTCTGGCCAATTCAATTAAATAGCGCCGTCTCACCCATCACTCTCCCATGGGAAATGATCAAACAGAGGAGTGAATCCCGATGAAAAAGATCTTTACTACCATGGCGTTTTCCACCGTATTGCTGAGTTCCCTAACTGTCTTCGCGCAAACTCAATCACGTGAAGACCTGCTGAAAGAGATCGCGGCGAAACGTGCCGAACTGTCGAAACTCAAAAAAGCCGTGTCAGAACTCGAAAAAGCCCTTCTGTTCCCATCAGAAAAGGATCGAGCCGGTTACGCAAATTTCCTTCGACAACCTGACACGGGATTGATTCGATTATTGCCTCGTGAGACCTACGACGGCACGAATCTCGAAGGAATGCCCCTTCGCGGCGGCGGCGCGTATTATTCGTTCAAGGAACGCACCAACGAATACGTGAACAGCAGCGATATCAGCCTTGAACAGGGTCAACTAACTACTGGCTTTGCCGGGGCGAACTACGGCCTGCTCGCAAACCTCGGTGATGTACCTTTGGAAAGTGTAAGTTTAGAGGCAGTCGCAGCACGGACTCTTGCTCAATACACACCGGCTCCCGACGAGCCGCATGCCCGAATCGAACAACGGCGTATGTCCGAAGGAGCAACAATCAACGGCGTAAGTTATAAGAACCGGCAGGAATTTCAATTGAACTCGACTTACGTACTACGGTCAGTTAATTATCATGCTTCGGATACCCTGGTCGCTTTCAGAGTCGTGCGAATTGACAGTGACAAAAGTGCGCTCATCCTTTGGAAACTATTGAAGCAGTACCCAACCCCAATCCTGGCTCGAAACTAAGAAAACGATCCTATGGCCTATCAAGTAATCGCTCGGAAGTGGCGTCCCCAGACCTTTGACGAAGTTACAGGCCAGGAACCAATAACTCGCACTCTCCGCAATGCCATCGAGCATCAGCGGTTACATCACGCGTATCTCTTCTCGGGCGCACGGGGCGTTGGTAAAACAACCAGCGCCCGTCTGCTCGCGAAGGCGCTGAATTGCCACAAGGCAAAACAACCAACAGCAACGCCGTGTCGCTCAGATGATCCCGATCAGTGTCCGTCATGTCGCGAGATCACTGAGAGCCGTTCCATCGACGTGCAGGAAATCGATGCCGCGTCGAACACCGGCGTCGACAACGTGCGCGAGGCGATCATTGCGAGCGTCGGCATCGCACCGGCACGTGATCGCTACAAAGTCTTCATCATCGACGAAGTCCACATGCTTTCCGGAGCCGCGTTCAACGCGTTGCTGAAGACGCTTGAAGAGCCTCCGCCGCGCGTGGTCTTTATCATGGCCACGACTGAACGTCACAAAGTTCCGGAAACAATTCTCTCTCGTTGTCAGCAGTTTGAGTTTCGCACCATCGCGACTGCAAAGATCGTTGAACGCCTCAAACTGATCGCGACGTCAGAAAAGATTTCGATTCCAGACGATGCACTGCGTGAGATTGCTCGCACCGGTGAAGGTTCAATGCGCGACGCACAATCCGCGTTGGACCAGGTGATCAGTTTTGCCGGCGACAAGATCACTAAAGCCGACGTTGAGATGGCGTTAGGCATAGCGGGCGCTGACATTCTCAAACGCATCATCGACAGCATTGCCAACAACAAACCCGCGGAAGCAATTGCAGCCGTTGACGAGATCGTGATGCGTGGTCATGACCTGCGCAATTTCTGTCGTGACCTGCTCGCCCACTTCCGCGACCTGCTTGTTACTAAAGTTTCCGGAAACGAAGAATTGCTTGAGGCGGCTGTTTGTGAGCCGCAGGAATTGAAGCGCCAGTCGGAACTGTTCTCGGAATCGGATCTGGTGCGCTTCTTCCATTCGCTGGCTGAGACTGAAACAAAACTTCGCGCCGCAACACAACCTCGTTACCAGCTCGAAATCGGGATCGTAAAACTGATGGAATTGCGTGGCGTTGAGAGCATTAACGAGATCATTCAACGTCTCGCCACGCTCGAAAACAATCTGGGCGGCGACGGAACCGTGGTGCGAACCCCTTCCGGATCGAGCGGAAGTTCAAGCACGCCGAGCAAGACAAATCCGGAGCGATCGCCGGCGAGCTCGCGTTCGGCAAGTTCGTCGTTCACGGCAACCGCCGTTTCACCAGCGCTCGAAAAACCGGTTGAAGAAAAGCTCGAGTCAACTGCGCCACGCGCGGAGCTTCCCACGATCGAGCGAGTGAAGGCCGTCCTGGAAAAACAACGAAAGATGTTGCTTGTACCGGCACTCGACGCCGCCCAGGCAATTGTGTTCGAAGAGAGCGAACTCTTTATCGAGTTTGCGCCCGAAGCAAGGCACTTTCGCGATACGCTCTCAAAACCCGACAACAACAAGTTCGTGCGAGAGGCTTGTCGCGAGGTCACTGGAAAGGAAATGGGCGTCAGGATCGTCGTGAAGGATGCCACGGCGGAAGGTGAGCCGCTAAGTCGCGAGGATGAAGAACGTCTCGAAAAGCAACGACTGCGGGAAATGGCTGAGAGTAGTCCGGTTGTGCAACAGATGTTGAAGACGTTTCGTGGCGAGATTGTCGACGTCCGGCGCGTTGACGGCGAACGCTGAACGAACAAAACGCGCGTGCCTGTCGTATGAGGTTCCACTTGTGGAGGTAGCTTGACACGATGCGCGATCCGGTTTTAGCAGGTTTTCTGAGTTTGATAATTCCCGGCGTTGGGCAGATTTATAACGGGCGATATCTGGCGGGAGTTCTCTGGCTGATTTTTACGCCTGGATTCTGGCTGGGAACGGGGGGAACTCTCGGCTGGATTTGCCACATCGTCTCCGCGTACTGCGCTTACTCATACGCGAAGGAGCATCCGATCCGGGTTTGATTCTCAGGATTAGTTGGACAGGATTACAGGATTTTCAAGATTAACAAGATTTGAATCATGTTAATTTTGAAAATCCTGTAGTCCTGTCTAAGGTTTGACTGGTTTCTTCGGCCGCACCGCCTTCGGAATATCTTCAAGGTCAACCGGCTCATTACCACCATCCAGCTTCGGTGGTCCACCACGCAAAACAGGCGGTAATTTTCCGACCGGAAGACTCACGGTAGCAATCGGATCGACGCGCCGCAGAATCGCGCCACCTCGTCCCGCAACCCAGATGTTAGTGCCACCTCGATACGCAATGGCGAATAACGAGGTACTCGTGATCGTCGGTTGTATTTCCCACGTTTGGCCACCGTCTTTGCTGTGAACGATATTTCCCTGTTCACCTACAACCAGCACATCGTTCCTGCTCGCGAGAGCTACCCCGAAAAGATTTCCATTCACGCCCGTCTCGAGATCTTTCCACGTTTGGCCGCCGTCATCCGTTCGCAGGATGATTCCCTTTGCGCCAACGATGTAGCCACGTTGCGCGTCGGCAAATGCCAGCGCGTACAACCATTCTTTCAAATTGCGATCGACACGCTTCCAGTTTTCACCGCCATCTTCAGTGCGCAGGATGGCGCCGCCTGATCCAACAGCAACGCCGTGCAAAGGATCGATAAACTTAACGTCCTCGAGCCAGTTGAGCGAATTCGTTTTTTGAAACTGCCAGCTCACGCCCTCGTCCTTTGTATGCCAGATGGCTCCGCGAGCGCCCACAGCCCATCCTTCAGTCGGCGATACAAATGAAACTCCATACAGATCCTCAGTCGCTGGAGATGGAACACGATCCCACGTTACGCCGGCGTTGATCGAGTGGAGAATCGTGCCTTTGTCGCCCACTACCCAACCCGATTTTTCAGTGGCGAAAGTGATCGCGTTCAATGATGTCGTGGATCCTGAAGGGCGGGTGGTCCAACTCTTGCCGCCGTTGCTGGTAAAGAGAATTTTACCGCGCTCGCCGACAGCCCAACCGTGCGAGTTGTCCATAAAGTAAATGTTTGCGAGATCGTCGCGACCGCCCTCCGTCAGTCGTTGCCACGACAGTCCGCCATCGTCCGTTCGCACTACCAAACCATTCGCGCCGGCCGCCCAGCCGATCGACTCATCTGAGAAATAAAGCGACGCGAGACGTGGTCCGGTGCGTATGTTGACTGGCAACCAGATATTGCCGCCATCGCCGGTTGTTAACACAACTCCGCTTTCTCCGGCCGCCCAGCCGTGCATCTCGTCAGAGAAAGAAACTGCGTAGAGGTCGGTTGTAATTAGACTGTTCCTGCTGGTCCATGAATCGCCACCGTCTTCAGTTTGCAAAATCGTGCCGCGATAACCAACGGCAGTTGCTTTCTTGTCGGTGGTGAATGTCACTCCGGTGAGCGGGAACTCGGTTAGTTTCTTTATCTGTTTCCAATCGGCGCCACCGTTTTTGGTAACGAGCAAGGTTCCGCGCGAGCCGGTGGCGATGCCCGTTTTTCCGTCGGCGAAAGAGATAGAAAAAAGATGAGCCGTGGTTTGGCTGGACTGAGTTTTCCAGGTCTTGCCGCCATCAGTAGTCGCGATGATTGAGCCAAAGCTGCCGGCGGCCCAGCCTAGCAATGGGTTCTTGGGTGCGAACGTGACGGCAAAGAGGTGGTCGCGCACGCCACTCTGTCGCAGCACCCATTTTCCACCGGCATTGCTCGTAGTTAAGACAACGCCACGTGCTCCTGTGACTACCACTCGTGAACGATCTTTGACGTAAAGACTGTAAAGCGTGGTGCTGGCCGGACTTAACTGCTCCTCCCATTCGAATCCGCCGTTATTCGTCGTCAGAACAACGCCGTTCGAGCCGACTGCCCAGCCGCGTTTCTTGTCAGGCGCAAATTTAATCGAGTTGATCGAATTTCCCTGCGGCAACGGGTTTTGCCATTGCCAGCCACGCTCTGGATCCTGAGCGTGAGTCAATGGGGCAATGAGGAGACAGATTAATAGCAGGGCTTGGTTTCTTTTCATTTGTTGAAAAGGGGAGAGCGGATTATATCAGCGCAGATCTGCGGCTTCAACGCTGCCCAACTTGTCTACGGCGTCCCGCAAAATCGACTCTTCGGCCTGTCCGGCGGCCGCAATTCGGCGCGCGGCGTTGTCGGCAGTTTCCTGAAGCAGATGGCCGGCGTGTCCACGGGTCCACTCCCAATGAACCTTATGAGCCGACGCAGCGCGATCCAATCTCTCCCACCAGGGGAGATTTGCCTTGCGCCGGAAGCGCCCATTCATCGTCTCGACAACATATCGTGAATCAGTAAAAAGACTGACCTGACAAGGCTGCGTCAACGATTCCAGCCCGACTGCCGCCGCAGCAATTTCGGCCTGTTGGTTTGTTGCCTTGCCCAGGTACTCACCAACTGCGCGCCAAAAACCCTTGTAACCGAGTAACGCCACGGCTGCGGCGCGACTCGCCTCTTGTCCATTACCGAGACTCGAGCCATCGCAGTAGATCGCCACCTGCTTCAATGCAGAAACTTTTTTGTCGTCACTTTGCACAGTTGAGATTACGACTGATGAGACGTAGCCTATCACAGCAATCATTGGAAATTGTAGAATCCGAGAATTGGAGGAATTATTACGATGACGCCTCAGGAACAGCGATCCGCTACGGAAGTGGATCGTATTCGAGATCAATTTCGTCGCGCGTTCGACGGTGAAGCGTGGCATGGACCATCAGTGCTGGCGTTGCTGAATGGAGTGACTGCGCTACAAGCCGCTGCACATCCGATTCCCGGCGCCCACTCGATCTGGGAGTTGACGATGCACATCGAAGCGTGGGAACGCGCGTGCCTGCGACGTCTCAATGGTGATCCGGCACAACTAACCGACGAGGAAGACTGGCGACCGATCAACGACACGAGCGATGCGGCATGGGAAAGTACAAAACAGCAGCTAGTCGATACACATCGTGAACTACTCGACGCGATCGCGCGCGTCGACGAGTCGCGGTTGAATGAACCGATCATTACAAGTTCAACCACGCCGTACTCGAGTGTTTATGTAACTCTTCATGGCGGCGTGCAACACGATCTGTATCACGCGGGACAAATAGCCATTGTGAAAAAGGCGCTGGAGAATTTATGAGTGGACTATCAGCTAAGGAGTGTGTGCCGTGTCGTGGCGGTGTGCCGCCACTGGAGGCAGAGGAGATTGCGAAACTGCTGCCCGAACTCGATGGTTGGGAAGTAGTGAATAACCACCATCTGAAGAAAAGTTATCGATTCTCAAACTTCCGCGAATCACAGACGTTTGTAAATCGCGTTGGAGATCTCGCTGAGGAACAGGGCCATCATCCGGATATTTGTTTTGGTTGGGGACAAGCGGAGATCACGATCTGGACGCATAAGATCGATGGGCTGACGGAGAGTGATTTCATCCTGGCCGCAAAAATCGATCAGTTAAAGTGAGCCACAGATTTACACGGATGAACACGGATTGGATTTATCTGTGTTATCCGTGAAAATCCGTGGCTAAATAGATCTTTTCGATTTCGTCCACCATTCGAGTCAAGCTGAACTTTTCAGCCGCGGATTGAACGGATTGGGTTGCGAGACGCTGTCGTTTCTCGGGGTCTGAAAGCAGATTGACCACGGATTCAGCAATGCGTTTCACGTCGCCGATTGGGACGAGCAGCCCGGTTTTTTGATCGTCGATTACTTCCTTGGCGCCTTCGGTTGCGGTTGCTACGACAGCAGTTCCCGCAGCCATTGCTTCTACAATCGCCAGGCCAAACGATTCTGTTTCTGACGCCGAAACAAACACATCCATAGCGCACAACAGCTTGTCTGCATCGTCCAACCAGCCGAGGAAATGAAAGCGACCGGTTAAACCTAGTTCAGTCACCAGGTTTTCGAGCTGGTTACGAACTTCACCAACACCCGCAAGCACAAACTGAGTTTCAGGAAATTCTTTGAGGATCAGCGCGGCTGCACGAATGAAGTCGTCGTGTCGCTTGAGAGTTCTTAGTTCACCAATACTCCCTACCAGAGAACCTCCAACAGGATTTCCACCAGGCATTCCAATAGATCGAAGAAACACTCCCCGATGAAGTCCAGCACACGTTTTCTTAATGCGCTCCACATCTATACCGTTATGAATCACCGCAATCTGATTATTACTTACGACTTGAGAGGCTCTGAGTTCCCTGGCTACCGCCTCTGACACAGCTATTACACGCGTCGCTCGCGAAAGCGTGTGACGATGAAGTCGATTCAACTTGAACAAGACGTGGCGCGTCACGATGAATTTCGTCTGGCGGTTGCGTCGCGCGGCGTACGAGGCGAGCGAGTAGTCACGTGCCATGTGCGCATGAACGACGTCGATCTTTTTTCGTCCCACAAACTTTTCCAGTTCGCGTGCACTCTGCACGTCGAGGGCGTTTCGCAGCGGGAGCGTGAGGATTTTCTCGGGTGACAACTGCAAGTGCCGCGGCAATGGCGATCCACGCCGCACGGCAACATAAACATCGTGACCTCTCGCAACCAAAGCATTCGTGAGATCAACAACGTAGCGCTCGCCGCCACCAAATGATGAGGCTGAACTAATTTGAAGGATGTTCACCGTACGAAAGCAATCCACAGATTACGCAGATTACGCAGAAATTCCCGTAATTCTGAGGTGGCACACCTGTTGCCAAATCCACAATTTAACAGAACTGTTTGTTGGGGAGGATTGTATGGCAGCCAAGACAAAATTAGTAACAGGACTTTTTAAGAGCAAGATAGCCGCCGAATCCGCCGTCGACGCGCTGCTAAAGCGCGGTTTCAATAGAGATGACATCAGCGTGCTTATGTCAGACGCTACGCGATCAAAAGAATTTGCGCTGCAAACACGCTCGCATGCCGCGGATGGATTGGGCATAGGCGGCGCCGTTGGTGGAGCCGTTGGCGCGGTGCTCGCGGCGATTGCGGCAGTGGGAACAACGCTCTTTCTTCCGGGTATCAATCTCGTGATTGCTGGTCCAATAGCGGCTGCGCTGGCGGGTGCAGGTGCAGGCGGAGCAACCGGTGGATTGATTGGCGCTCTGATCGGAGCCGGTATTCCGGAATATCGCGCCAAGGTCTACGAAGCTGGAATCAAGGGCGGTGGAATCTTGATCGGTGTGGAAGCACAAACCGATGAAGAAGTAGAACGCATTGAGGATCTGCTAACCGAGCTCGGAGGCGAGCACGTTCGCACGGAGTAACGATTACTAAAACAACAGGGAGGGTTAAGACATGGGTCTACCGAATAGAGACGAAGTTGAAGGCAAATGGGATCAGGTTAAAGGCAAAACAAAGGAAACTATTGGTCGCGCCATTGACGACGATGAGCTCGAGGCTGAGGGTGGCGCAGAACATGCCGGAGGCAAAGTTCAGGAAGGCTTCGGCAAGGTTAAGAGAAACGTCGGAGAAGCAATCGAAGACGTTGGCGACGCAATAAAGCGTTAGCCACAAAAAGGCACAAAAGCACATTTGAAGTAAGGCGTCCAATTCAAATTGAATCGGACGCCTCTACTCTTTTAAGCTCCCTTTTTGTGACTGTTGTGCTTTTTTGTGGCTATGCTGTTTTTGAGGCGAGTCGATCGCGGGCTAGCTTGTCCCACTTGCGCTGCTCGCGATAACGATATGACGGCATGGTTTTCACTGCCTCGACGCAACGAGCAAACATTTCCTGCGCTTCTTCACGCTTACCGAGTTGTTCGAGTGTCTTGCCGTAGTGATAGAGACCTTCCGGATCGTAAGGTCGTCGATCGATAAACTTCGCTAACGCATCCTGCGCTTCTGCATACATCGACGCCGCCAGGTAAGTCGCACCGATCTCACGCCAGATCTCGCTGTGCGCGTGCTTTTCATCCTGTTCGAGCACCACGCTGAAGCAGTTGATCGCATCCTGGAGTCGACCTTGTTCGCGTGCGATGCGACCCAGTTGAAAATGTGCATCCGTTTCGTCGTTCGCGATCTGAACTGCTTTCTCAAAACGTGAGATTGCTTCGGCGTACTGGCGTCTATACTGATAGATCAAACCGAGTTGGTAATGTGCGCCGGCATCGCGGGGATTGATCGTGGCGATCTCCATTGAGCGACGAAAGTTCTGGCGCTGGCGCAAAGAGTATCCGATGTCGCCGATGCCGCCACGAAACATCATGAACGCGTAGAACAGTAGGAACGGCGAGAATAAGAACGGCGACACTGTCGCAAACAGTTTCGCCTGCACTGAAAACGAAAGCGCAGCGACTGCAACAAGCACCAGACCTTTCGGGTACTGGATGCCAAAGAGCATCCGCAGACCGAGAGCCATCAGCAGTCCAAAACAGATCGCGCTTGCTGCCCAGAGTCCGAGCGCAGTCTTCTCGCTCAGACCCAATGGTTCAAGTGCAAATCCAGCGAGAGTAAAGGGCAAGTGAGCTGCAGCCCAGGCCATGAGTCCGCAGGTTAGCAGTGGTCCATAGTCACGACGTAAAAGCACACTGAAGCTCGCATTCGCGCCGGACATTGCGACAAGCAAAATCAGACAGGGAATGTACAAAATGGCCATGCCGAGGACTGTCGTGAAAAAGCTCGGGGGCGCAAACGACACAAACCACCAGCCACGGTCGCCGACGAGGGGTAACGGATGTCGATCATAGGTGAAGTGCGGGCGCGGGGCGGCTTCGAAATCTTCCTCGGCCCAAGCTTCCGGGTCCTCTGGTTGCGGCGGCAGTTCGCGGTAGACTGCCTCCACGTTGTTGTATACGACCGACGTGACGGTCGCGTGGAACATCATTGACAACGCCGCCACGACCACAGCCGCGTAAAGCCAGTGCCCCTCATCAACAATCCTCCCCATCGACGACACGGGACGATAAAGTAGGCCGAGGAGGAGTTTTGTGTTTTCCCAAATCATGATCGTTGAATTCAGGTGAGCTTAAGGGGCTGAGGACCGCCACCAGCCAGAGTAGGAATTCACCCCGAAACTTGTCAAGGATTTTCATTTGTGCTTTTTGTGCCTTTTTGTGGCAAGATCACTTCTGACGATGGCTCAACAATCCCCTGAACAATCCACGAAAACCAGAATAGAAACCGACTCGATGGGTGCAATCGAGGTCCCCGCTGATCGCTACTGGGGGGCTCAGACGCAGCGCTCGCTTCATCACTTCAATATCGGCGACGACCGGATGCCGCGTGAGATGATTCGCGCGCTCGGCATTCTCAAGAAGGCCGCGGCGCTCGTGAACGAAGAGCTCGGCAAACTGTCGCCCGACAAGGCGAAGTTGATCGTGCAGGCTTGTGATGAAGTGATTGAAGGAAAGCTCGATGAGCACTTCCCGTTGCGCGTTTGGCAGACCGGCAGCGGTACCCAAACCAACATGAACGCCAACGAAGTGATTTCAAACCGCGCGATCGAAATCGCGGGTGGCGTCATGGGAAGTAAGCAGCCGATTCACCCGAACGACGACGTGAACATGTCGCAGTCGTCAAACGATACGTTCCCGACGGCGATGTACATCGCAGCGGCAGAGCAGTTGAACAAACTCATTCCGCGTGTTCAGGAACTGCACGATGCAATCGCTGCAAAAGCGAAAGAGTTTGCAGGTGTGGTGAAGATCGGACGAACGCATCTTCAGGATGCGACCCCGCTGACTGTCGATCAGGAAATGGGCGGCTGGGCGAGTCTCGTGGAGCGCGATGTTGAACGTCTAAAAGTCGCAATGCCCGGATTGCTCGATCTGGCTATCGGCGGTACGGCAGTCGGCACCGGACTCAATTCACATCCGGAATTTGGTGAACGCGCTGCGAAGAAGATCGCTGAACTGACCGGATTGCCGTTCACTTCACACCAAAACAAGTTCGCCGCACTTTCAGCACACGACGAACTCGTCTTCGCCAGCGGTGCTCTGAAAACGCTCGCCGCCTCCATGATGAAGATTGCGAACGACATTCGCTGGCTTGCTTCCGGACCGCGTTCCGGACTTGGTGAACTGGTGCTGCCCGAGAACGAGCCCGGCTCCTCGATCATGCCCGGTAAAGTAAATCCGACGCAGAGCGAAGCGCTCACGATGGTCGCAGTGCAGGTATTTGGCAACGATCTCGCGACGAGCTTTGGTGGGTCACAGGGCAATTTTGAATTGAATGTTTACAAGCCAGTGATGATTCACAATTTTCTTCACTCGGTGCGTCTGCTACATGATGCCATTCACAGCTTCGTGGAGTTTTGTATCTCGGGAATCCAGATCAATCGAGAACAGATCGACAAGCACTTGAAACACTCACTGATGCTCGTCACTGCGTTGAATCCTCACATCGGTTATGACAAAGCTGCCCAGGTTGCAAAGAATGCTCACAAGAAGAACATCAGTTTGCGTCAATCTGTAGTGGAGCTCGGGTTTTTAACTGAGGAACAGTTTGACAAGCTCGTGATCCCGGAAGACATGACGCATCCCTGACGTTAAAAACTGACCGTGCCTGACAAAAACGAAAGAGTAAAAGAGAACGCTTTAGGATCGTATTACGTGGATTCGTCGTGCATCGACTGCGACGTTTGCCGCGACACGGCGCCCGACAATTTCATGCGCTGCGACGAGAACAACTACTCGTTTGTCTACAAGCAGCCGCAAAATGACGAAGAGCGGGCGCTTTGTGAGGAAGCGCTGTTGTGTTGTCCAGTTGAGGCGATCGGCAACGACGGTTAGTTTTAGCCACCGATTACACGGATTTTAATCTGATTATCTTCGACAAAGACCTCGTAGGTTTTGATTCGCTCCTGTACCGTCAGGCACTCCCCAGTTCGCACATCGAACTGCCATCCGTGCAATCCACACTCAACAATGTGTCCGCACATGATTCCTTCCGTTAGCCGCGCGCCTCGGTGCGGACAGAAATTCTCGGTGGCATAGTATTCGCCGTCAACGTTGTACACAGCTAGCTCGGTGCCATCAGGCAGTTCCAGGCTGATGCATGTGCCCGGCTGCAGGTCTGTCTTAGTATCGAATGATTGCATTGGATGGATGGTAACAAAACACGTTTTGCAGAACCAGAATCACAACTTGTCAGCAAGTTTGCGTCTCTCGCGCGTTCTCTATCTTTGCCGCCGGTTTCAACTCTCCCTCGGCTGTGAGATTCTAGGACCAGAAGAGGAGAGACTATGAAACGACTATTTTTACTCACCACGGTGATGGCACTTGTTCTCGGCGCTGCCACCGCAAGCCACGCAAAAGAAATCACCGTACGCGGAAAACTTCAGAAAACCGTCGAAGCAGGAGGCTGGCTGATCGTCAATCGCGACAGCAAATACCTGCTCCTTAACGCAAAAGACTTTCAAAACAATTCGTGGTTTAAAGAGTCGACTAACGTCGAAGCGGTGGGCGAAACCAAGGAAGTGATGACCACTTTCATGGAAGGCACTCCGTTCGAGGCCAAATCGCTCAAACCACTCGACCAACAGGCAGTGACTACTGGAGGCAACGATCGACGCGTTACGCGTGTGAATGTTACCGGCGATTCCATCATTCAAGCGCAACCCGATACGGCGATTCTGACTATTTCGGTCGTCACACAAGCCAGAAATGCACTCGACGCACAACAGCAGAACGCAACTAAAACCGACGCAGTCATCCGCGCTCTGAAAGCTGCGGCAGGTCCGGGCGCTGAGATAAAGACCAGCGGTTACAGTCTGCAACCGCAGCGAGTCTATAAAGAGAATCAGCCGCCAACGATCACGGGTTACGAAGCCCGCAATAGTGTCACCGTTACCACCAGTGACCTAAACAAAATCGGCACGATCATCGATGCCGCAGCGCAAGCAGGATCAAACGATGTTGCCGGGATTAGCTTTACGTTGCGACAGGATCGGCCGGCTCGCGATCGCGCGCTGAGTGAGGCGACGCGTGAAGCAGTCAGCAAAGCTCAGGTGATTGCGCAGGCGTTGGGTGGACGAGTGGTGCGAATTGTTGAAGTTCAGGAAGAAGGATTTCAACAACGACCGCCGGTGCCGGTTTATCAGTACGACACGTTATCGATGGCACGCGAAAAGGTAGCCACGCCGATCGAAGTCGGATCGCTGGACATCACTTCGCGCGTGCAACTGATCGCTGAAGTAGAGACGAATATGTAACACGGATTAAACGGAAAAAAGATTCGATAACCACGGATCAAACCCCCTGAGCCCCCAAGAGACCGAGGTTCCTGGT
>DASTVU010000651.1:0-9773 GCA_035758935.1 Pyrinomonadaceae bacterium
GTTTTCCGTCAGCGCCACTTGTAAGTGCCAGGAATGCGGAATCCTGACGCAATGAATCAAATACAGCGTCAACACGCGCCTCCATCATCTCTTTGGCGCGAACAGCCTGATAACGCTCGTACTTGAAGAAATGCCGTTGCAACAACGCAAGCGCTTCGCGCCTGTGACCAGTCTGCGCATAGATCGCTGCGAGGTTGTACGACGCCGGTAACAGATTTCGATTGGCGCGTGCAATCTTCAGAGCTTCGTCACCGTGTCCTGAAGCTGCCATGAAGACTGCTGCGAACACGAGGTTGTATGGATCCTTCGGGTCGAGAGCAAGCGCCTTTTTCGTGTATGAATTGCCCTGTTCCAAATCACCTTCGGAGTTCCAGTAGACTGCGAGATTGCGATAGGCAAGTGCGAGCGGATACTCCGCGACTGACTGCTCCATTAGTGACAGGCCTTTCTTGAACTCGCCGTCATGAATCGTCATCTTGCCGAGGCCGTGAAGTGCGACTGCACGCGCGATCGCATCAGCCGGCATGTTGAGAATCGTGTTGAATGTGGCTCTTGCTTTGTCCCACTCGCCGGTGTGATGACGATAGAGTTCGGCAAGGTAGCGCAGCGGTGTTGGATCAGCGGGATCCATTCGATGAGCTTTCTGATAGAGCCTTTCTGCCGTGACATATCGTTCCTGGATTTCCGCGATCAAACCGCTGCGAAGCACGGCTTCCACTCGAGCACCCTGGACGCGATCGAGTATCGGTGCGTCAGGAATACTGCCGATCTCTTCCACGCCGAGTTTCTTCAACTCTTTCGCGGCGTCCTTCGCTTTTTTCGGGAACAGGCATTTTTCTTCGGCGACAGGTTTGAGAAGTGCAATTGCGCCCTGGCTATCACCGGCTTTAGCTTTTTCCTTCGCCCCTTTCAACTGCGTGTCGAGAGACGATTCGCGCTGTTTCATCTCTGCTTCGACGAGTTTCTCAACTTGTTCGAGTTTGAGCTTGCCGCCGGTGTTTTCGACTTTATTAATCGGAGTTCCATCAGCGCTCGCCAACACTGCGACAGGCAGGGTGGAGTTGCCGATGATAGATTGCAATTCCGGCGTCTGCCCACCGGCAACTGTCATCGTCACGCATTGCGCTGAGTAGAGTGTGAGAATTCGCGACGACATCAGATTCGATTTCTTGACGTTTTCTGTCGGCGTCGGGAACCAGTAAAGAACCAGTCCTTTATTTGGCGCGGAGCGCGCTTCCCAGATCTTCCACGGCACGTTGTAAACAGGAGGCGCGGGGCCTGTACTGCTACCGCCGCCGCCGACGCCGCCAGTTCCCCCGCCGCCACCCCCTCCGCAAGTGGCCCATGCCGGTGAGAGGGAGAACATAACCATTAAAATGGCAGCAAGTGCGCGTGAAAGCTGTGTTTTCATAATTCGGTGTACCTTCTTTTAGAGATGGCGAGTTAAGCAGACAATTTTATAGCACAACACTGATGTTTGCATCGAGCCTTGAGTTGCCGTAGTGTTACACAACTATTACTCGCTTGAATTGGTTTCGCAATCTAACATCGTTTATATCCAAAGCCGGCCGCAATCTGTTTCGTTCAGAAAACTTCGCGGTAATGGAAGAATAGTGCGCCCAGAGTCTGGGGGGAGGACGCAATGAAGATCTTATTGGTTAATCCGGAGTTTCCTGAAACGTACTGGAGTTTTCGATACGCGCTGCCGTTTGAAGGCAAACGCTCCGTATTCCCGCCGCTCGGGTTGTTGACTGTTTCGGGTTTGTTGCCACAGTCCTGTGAACGTCGCCTAATTGATCTTAATGTCGAGCGACTAAAAGATTCCCAGATTGAATGGGCCGATATGGTCTTCCTTACCGGAATGCTGGCTCAGAAGGAATCGCTTCATGAGACTGTGAGACGTTGTAAGGAGCTAGGGAAGGTGGTTGTGCTAGGGGGCCCATACGTCACCAGCACTATCGAGGAACTTCCTTACGCTGACCACATCTTTCAGGGTGAAGCAGAGACCACGCTTCCCCAGTTCTTTGTCGACCTCGAACGCGGTGAAGCGAAACGCACCTACAAAGCACCGGAGCGTCCTCCGTTGTCGCTGACGCCGGTTGCTGACTTCGGTCTCGTCAATCACAAGAAATACAGTTGCATGTCGGTGCAATACTCGCGTGGTTGTCCATTCTCGTGTGAGTTTTGCGACATCATCGAGATCTACGGGCGTGTCCCACGAACCAAGAGTAATCAGCAGATGATCGCCGAGTTTGACGCGTTGAAACAACTCGGTTGGCGTGGTCCACTATTTATCGTCGACGATAATTTCATCGGCAACAAGAAAAACGTCCGATTACTTTTACCTGCATTGATCGAGTGGCAGAAGAAAAACGGTTATCCGTTTTCACTCCTGACTGAAGCCAGCGTGAACCTCGCGGACGATGATGATTTATTAGTCGCGATGAAGGAAGCCGGTTTCCGTCGCGTGTTTTTGGGTATTGAAACTCCTGTTGAGGAGAGTCTCAAGGAAGCGCAGAAGTCGCAGAACCGCGGTAACCTGCTCGAATCAGTGAGGAAGATACAGAATCACGGAATGGAAGTCATGGCCGGTTTTATCGTTGGCTTTGATAATGATCCCGACGATATCTTCGAACGGCAGATCGAGTTTATTCGTGAAAGCGCGATTCCGATGGCAATGGTAGGAATGTTGAACGCACTGCCTGACACGCAGTTGTGGAAGCGTCTGGAAAGGGAAGGACGACTGCTCGGCGCCGACGCTACAGGTAACAACACCATCGCAACCGTGAACTTCATTCCGAAGATGGACGTCGATACGCTCATCCGTGGCTATCAGCGCATCATGCGTACTATTTATCAACCCGGCGAATACTATCGTCGCGCGCTCGAGTCTCTGCAACGTACACCGCAGGACGTCCCAGAGGCGCACCAGTATCACGGTCTCAAAGCGGTAAAGGCTTTTTTGCGTATTGCTTTTAAGCTGGGTGTGCTTGACGCTGAACGGCGGGAGTTCTGGCGTTTCTTCCTCCACGCAGCGCACAAACATCGTGACCGCATGGCTGAGTTGCTACGCCATGCTGCGATGGCCTACCATTTTCGTAAGTTGAACGAATCTTACGGCGATACGTGAAGTCTTCCAGCAATTCGGCATTTGCTGCTCTACGGCACCGCGATTTCAGGCTTCTTTGGTTAGGCCAGATTGTCTCCGTGACCGGATCGCAGATGCAGTTTGTCGCGATCAACTGGCACGTCTACGTCCTCACAAAATCTGCTTT
This sequence comes from Pyrinomonadaceae bacterium, assembly GCA_035758935.1. Classification (GTDB taxonomy): domain Bacteria; phylum Acidobacteriota; class Blastocatellia; order Pyrinomonadales; family Pyrinomonadaceae; genus PSRF01. Next base: position 3,276 of record DASTVU010000651.1, read on the forward strand.
TGCCCTCGGCCTCGTCGGGCTTTTCCGCGGCGTACCAATAATTATTTGCTCTCTTGCAGGCGGTGTTATAGCGGACGCGATCGATCGTAAGCGACTGATGCTTGTGACGCAGACCGTCATGCTTGCGAGTGCGGCACTCCTTACTGCCGGCACAATCGCCGGCTTTGAGAGTGTTTGGCCCATCTATGTGCTCAGCAGCATTGCGTCCGCGGCAACAGCGTTCGACACCCCCGCGCGTCAGGCACTGATGCCCACACTCGTACCGATCGAAGATTTCCCGAATGCTGTCAGTCTCGCAGTGATTGTTTTCAACGTCGCAACTATAGCTGGGCCGGCGATCGCTGGTTTCCTGCTAGCTGAAAGCGGCCCGGCGATTATCTATGGAATCAACGCGCTCTCGTTTCTCGCAGTGATTGCAGCGCTAGTCGCGATGCGAGCCAGTGGTCAGCCGGATTTGCAGACTGGACGGAAAGACGCATTGAGCCTCGAGGCTTTGAAAGAAGGGCTCAGATTTGTCTGGCACACTCCGATCATTGTGCAAACAATGACGCTCGATTTCGTTGCGACCTTCTTTGCTTCCGCGACTTTGCTCCTCCCGATTTTTGCGCAGGAACGATTGCACGTCGGCGCTCGTGGTTATGGATTTTTGGCCGCCGCTCCTGCTATCGGATCCATCTTCACTGCGCTTGTTATGGCTCGTCTTGGGACTCTACGCAGGCAGGGACGGTTGGTAGTTGCTTCAGTGGCAGTGTTTGGAGTTGCTACGGCAGCATTCGGAGTCTCAACGGTGTACTGGGTCTCATTGCTAATGCTTGCGATTACGGGCGCAGCGGACACAGTTAGCACGGTATTACGTCAGACGATTCGCCAGCTCGTCACTCCGAATCATCTACGCGGGCGCATGACCTCGATCAACATGATGTTCTTCATGGGTGGCCCACAGCTCGGAGAGCTGGAGGCAGGCGTTCTTGCCGGATTTATCGGCGCTCCGCTTTCGGTTGTGATTGGCGGACTTGGTTCGTTGATCGCCGCGGCAATCGCAGCAGTGAAATCAAAAAGCCTGATGAAGTTTGAGATGTAGAATGACCTGGACGGCAGCCGAAACAAATACGCATCAGGACCACGTCATCGCGCATGTGATAGGTGCGACCGTGCTCGGTCATCTCATTTGGGACGAAACCGCGTACTTGCTGCTCGACATCGGATTCGTCTGGAACATCTATCTCGACATGGAAATGGGTTTGGTGCCGCAAGCCGTTGCGACTAGAGAGTTGGATGAGCTGCGTTCTTTCGTCGATGAGTTGGAGACAGGAAGCTACGAAGCAAATCCGATCGAGTCAGTTGAATTGTTTGAAGATGGAGCAGAGAGACGACTAGTATTGAATTGTGAGCTGAGAAACCTGGTAATCGAAACATCGATTAACCACAGATGGACGCGGATTGAAAACGGATAATCCGTAATCAATCCGCGTTCATCCGCGTTACTCGGCAATCACCGAGATTTGATTGTCGACTGCCTTCACACCCCTAACCTGTTTCACCATCTTCTCGATCTGAGCCTTCATCGCCTCAGTCTTAACGGTTCCGATCAACATCACTTTCCCGCTCACTACTGAAGCCGTGATGCCGAGCGCCGAAATTTCAGGATCGTCCGACAGCCTTTTATCAACCGCCGCCTGAATACTCGAATCCATGTTCACGCTTTCAGTGGCAGTCGAACCACCTGCCGGCGGTGTCACAATGATTGGCGCGGGCTGCGTTGCGGGCGCCGGTTGTTGAATGATCACCGGAGGCTGTTGCACTGGTGCCGGTTGTTGCACAACAGTTGTCGGTTGCTGTGGCGCTGCCGCTAGATTGGCGTTGTCAGTTGCCGGCTGACTGCTCATCCAAAAGAGCACCAGCATTGTTATCAATGCGATAGCTACCACAACAAGTACGCCGACCATGCCTGCGGAAATACCGCTGTTATCCCGCACCGACTGTGTATGGACCACCTCACGTCTTTCGTTTGGTGTTTCCACTACCACTCGGCTTTTTCTTGCTTGTTCTTCATCGTATGCCATCACTTGCCTCCGTATGTTCGAAACAGTTTGTCGAGATTAGTATTACAACTGATTGTCAATACTGATTATTAGTAACGTCGGTGATAACGTTTCCTGCGTGTGTAGATGTATGAACCGGCAGCACCCGCACCTGCGCCGATTGCTGCTGCGCGTTTTCCGCCCGCGGCTGCGCCAACACCGGCGCCCAACGCTGTGCCACTAAGCACAGTACCTGCTGTTCGTGTCTTGCCTTTGAAATGTCTGCGCGCCGCGCGACGATTGAAGGCGTACAGGCCTGCGCCACCTCCGCCGATCGCTGCGCCCTTTTTGCCTGCCACTAAAGCACCGATACCGGCTCCGCCGGCTATGATTGCTGCAGTCCTGGCCTTGCGACCAAACTTCGATTTCTTGCGACGTGTTTGGCCATCGGCGGAAACGATCGTTCCAGTTACTACAAGTAAAGTTAGGACTAGTATTAAGGCGAATAATCTCTTCATCGTTGATCTCCCTGAATACTTCGCTTGATATTCATGCTGACCTTGGTTCTCACGCTCAGCCATTGGCAAACCCTATTCCCCAGCCATAAAGCGCTGATTTGTTTGAAGAACATGCAGGAACGCAGATCTGACGGATCACGTATTCGTTTCGATTTAGTACGGAGGTCGAATTAGGTTTAAGACAGTGTTTGATCTTTGTACTTTGTGCTTAGTACTTGGTACTTTGTGTAGTGTTGAGGGACCCAAGTACAAAGAACCAAGAACAAAGAACCAAGTACAAAGCACAAAGAGATGACCACCGCCATCGTTCATCATCCCATTTTTCGCGAACACGACACCGGGCCCGGGCATCCTGAGAATCCTTCACGCTATACAGTGGTGATGGACGCTCTGCGCGCCGATACCGCATTGTGGTCCAAACTGCGTGAGGTCGAAGCGAGAGAAGCGCCACGCGGCGATATTCAGGCCGCTCACTCGCCGCGGCTTTATAGACTCGTCGAAAAAGTCGTGACTGAAGGAATTGGTTATCTTGATGGGGACACGGTGGTGTCGATGCGTTCGCTGGACGCTGCGAAACGCGCGGCCGGCGCGCCGTGCCAGGCTATTGATCTGATAATGAGCGGCGAGGTGAAGAATGCTTTTGTTCCGGTGCGGCCGCCGGGCCATCACGCGACGGAAGAACGCGCGATGGGTTTTTGTCTCTTCAACAATGTGGCCGTTGCGGCACGTTATGCGCAGCAGAAGTATCCGGAAATCGAGAAGGTCGCGATCATTGATTGGGACGTGCATCACGGCAACGGCACGCAAGGCATCTTTTACGACGATCCGACGGTCTACTTTTTCTCATCGCACCAGTATCCGTGGTATCCGGGGACGGGTTCGCGTGGCGAAAAGGGTACTGGTCGCGGTTTGGGGTTCACTTTGAATCTTCCTCTGCGTGCGGCGACACCTGCGGTCGAACAGAAACGAGGTTTTGAAGCGGCGCTGGAAGAAATGTCTGCTAATTTCAGCCCTGACCTGATCATCATATCCGCTGGTTTTGATTCCCACCGTGGCGATCCACTCGGTCAGCTACTCCTCTCGGACCATGATTTTGTTGATATGACGCGCGCCTTGAAACAGTGGGCCGATAGCAGTTGCAACGGACGGCTGGTTTCCTGTCTCGAAGGCGGTTACAACCTCGAAACCCTCGGCGAAACCGTACGCGCCCACGTGGCCGAGCTATCCAAAGTTTCGACTGATTGATCTGTGTAATCTGTGGAGATATGATCTCCTCACATGCCTGCCAAAGAATCTGTAGCAACTAATGATCGGCCTCAACGTGTCTTCTTAATCGACTCGATGTCGCACATCTTTCGCGCGTTCTTTGCACCGATGCAGAACCGCGCTCAGCCGCTCGCCACATCGAAAGGGTTTGTTACACAAGCCGTCTACATCTTCACCAACATGCTCATCAAGCTGTTGCGTGAAGAACAACCTGATTACATTGCGGCTATCTTCGAATCACGCGAAAAGACGTTTCGACACGAAACTTTTGCCGACTACAAAGCAAACCGGGTCGCGATGCCGGACGATCTGTCGAAACAGATGCCCTACATTTTTCGACTTTGCGAAGCATTCAACATTCCGGTGATCAACTTTCCCGGTTACGAAGCCGACGACGTTATTGGCACACTCGCAAAGCAAGTCGAAGAGAAGAAGATGCAGGCAGTAATCGTTTCCAACGATAAGGACATGTGCCAGCTAGTGCACGACCCTTACATCGTTTGCATGCGTCAGAATTCACAGGTTGTGAAGCGTAAGGAACCTGTGCCTCCGATCGAGTGGTGTGACGAAGCATGGGTCGAGAATAAGTTTGGCGTTACTGCCGACAAGCTCGTCGATCTGTTAGGACTGATGGGCGATTCGATCGACAACATTCCCGGCGCACCCGGCATCGGTTCGAAAGGCGCAGTACAGATCATTCAACAGTTCGGATCGATCGAGGCTGCACTGGCGGACTGGGAATCAGTCAAACACAAGACTTACCGCGAATCGTTGCGCAACAATGCCGACCTGATCCGCCAGTCAAGAGAACTGGCTCGTATTCGCTGCGATCTCGAGATGACTCTCGATCTCGACGAGATCAAAGCACGACCGCCGGATCGAGCAGCCACTTACGAGCTCTTTCACGAGCTGGAATTTGCAAACCTGGCGAAAGATTACGCTGATGCAGCGGTGGAGCGACCAGCATCCGCGGAATCTGCACGTAACTATAGGATCATTCAGAAAAAGAGCGACCTCGACGATCTGGTACAGACTCTATTCGACGCCGAAAGCGTAGGTGTTGCCATTGCCGACTCAACTCCCGCCGGAACAGGAGAACAGGAGTGCTTCACTGAGTTACAAGCAACACGCGGAATTGCTTTTTCAACGAAGGCAGGCGTGTCTGCGTATTTGGATCTCGAAAAGTTTTCCGGCGGCATTGATGGAGCAATCGGAACGCTGCGTGACGTATTGTCGAATGGTCTGATTGAGAAGTCAGTTCACGACGTAAAGCGTGCCGTCGGTTTGTTGGATCGTTTCAACATCACCCTTGAAGGAGTCAAAGATGATACGTACCTCGCTGCGTATCTTCTCGATCCGACGCGCAGTAAATATGAATTGAATGATCTGGCAAGCGAAGCGCTCGGAATCGAAGTTAACAATACGCCGGCTGCAAATTGGCCTGATACCGCGTGGCAAACTGTTCTCGCAGCCGATTTGACCCGTCAGACTGCTCATGTGCTTCGCAATCGAATCCTCGAGAAGAATCTCGAGACGATCTACTCGGAAGTTGAGCTACCGCTGGCGCCGCTGCTCTATCGCATGGAGCGTGCGGGACTCAAAGTCGATCAAAAAGTTCTCGCAGATTTGTCGAGCTACATTGGCCAGGAGCTCTACAAACTCACGCTTAAGATTTACGAACTTGCCGGGCGCGAATTTAATATCGGCTCTCCGAAGCAAGTCGGTGAAGTGCTTTCAGATTTGAATATCGACCTCGGCCGGAAAACTTCTACCGGGCGAATCTCAACCAGCAAGGCTGTGCTCGAAGAGTTGGCCCAGCAGTTTGAGTTGCCGCGTTTGATTATCGAGTATCGCGAGCTCGACAAGCTGAAAAGCGTCTACACTGACGCATTGCCGCATCAAATCGCAACGGACGGACGCATTCACTGCCAGCTCAATCAAACTGTTGCTGCCACGGGGCGACTGTCGTCGAGTGATCCGAATCTCCAGAACATCCCGATTCGCAGCGAAATGGGCCGGCGCATCCGCCGTGCATTTGTCGCGGAAAAGGGAAACAAGATCATTTCTGCTGACTATTCGCAGCTTGAATTGCGTTTGTTGGCCCACATCACTCAGGATCCTGTGATGCTGGAGGCGTTTCAGAAGGGTGAAGACATTCACGCACGAACGGCGCGTCTTGTCTTCGGCGCCAGAACGGACGAAGAGCTCAAGGAGGCACGCCGGTTTGCAAAGATCGTCAACTTTGCGATCGCATATGCCATCGAACCGTGGGGACTGTCGCAGCGCGTCGGAATTTCGCGTCAGGAAGCAAAGAAAGTTATCGAGGATTACTACAACACGTACAAAGGCGTGCGTCGTTACATGGAGGAAGTGCCGATTCGCGCGCGCGAGCACGGTTACGTGCGCTCAATCTATGGACGCATCAGACCATTGGCCGGGATCGCGGATCGGAACGCAAACATTCGCAAGGCGGCCGAACGAGAAGCGATAAATATGCCGATCCAGGGAACGGCAAGTGATATCGTGAAGATTGCGATGCTGAGAGTTGATGAAGAGTTCAAGCGAGAGGGACTCCAATCGCGTTTGCTGATGCAGGTGCACGATGAATTGCTGGTCGAAGTTCCCGAGAAAGAGGTATCGAAAGTAACGGAGATACTGAAACACGAAATGGAAACGGCCGTTTCGCTCGACGT
>DASTVU010000652.1:0-9967 GCA_035758935.1 Pyrinomonadaceae bacterium
AATCAGTGCGTCGGTGTTTCGCCGCGGTAGTTTCAAGAGCACTTTCAGCATCCGCGCATCCGGAACTGCGCGACTGAAGATCTGAACATGCTTCACTTGTCCGGCCATGATGGCCTTCTCGACGCCCTCTTCCTTAAAGAAACGAATCATTCGCCCAAGTTGACCAATGCCGACCCACATGACGCGTTCGGCACGCTGGTCCATCTCCGGGTCCGTCTCTTCACGGATCGCCGCAACGACGAGAGGCACCCCCGATTTGCGGGCGCCTTCAACAACCATGAACGGAAACTTACCGTTACCGGCAATCAAACCGAATTTCATTTGGTGACGCCGCGATTGGAGCTCTCGATGAAATGCAAAAGGTCTGCGACTTCAGCAGAGTCGATCTCTTCCTTGATGCGCTCGACTGCCTGAGTGGTGTTCAGCTTAGCGGAAAGCAGCAGGTGAAAAGCGTGGTGCAGAGCGTCGATGGCCGCACGTGAATAATTGCGGCGTTTCATCCCGGTGATATTCAATCCGTAACACCTCGCATGATTGCCAACGGTCAGAGCAAACGGAAGCGCATCCTTGACGACTACCGAGTAGCCACCAATGTAGGCTTCTTTGCCGACGCGACAGAATTGATGCACGCCGGAATACGCGCCGATGTTCGCCCGATCCTCGATCACGACGTGTCCGGCAAGCGTGGCCGCGTTTGCCATAATGACGCCATCGCCGATCAGGCAATCATGTGCGATGTGTGCCTGGGCCATGATCAGGCAGTCATCGCCGATCCTCGTAAGCATGCCGCCGCCGGCCGTGCCTCTGTGAATAGTCACGAATTCACGTATCTTGTTGCGCTCGCCGATGCGTGTTTCAGAAGGTTCGCCTTTGTACTTCAGATCCTGCGAGGCAAGGCCGATTGAGACGAAGGGAAAGACTTGTGTAGCAGAGCCAATTGATGTGCGACCGTCGATGACGCAGTGAGATTCAAGTCTGACGCCGTCGCCAAGCTCAACCTCATCGCCGACGATGCAATATGGTCCAATGAAGCAGTCGTACCCAATTCGGGCGCCCGGGCTCACAACCGCCGTGGGATGAATCGTAGTCGGGTGAGTGGCAGCGGACATATGATCTAATTGCCGATTGCCAATTGCCAATTGCCAATTTGGAACGCCGCGAAAAAATTGAAAATCGGCAATCGGCAATTGGCAATCGGCAATTCCATTTTATTCCCTCGGAGCAACCACGCTCATAATTTCAGCGTCGGCGGCGATTTGGCCGTCAACTTTGGCTTCGCCGCGCATGCGCTGCACGCGTGAACCGATGCGCAGCGCGGTAACCTCGAGCACCAAAGTGTCGCCAGGAACAACCGGGCGACGAAAACGCGCTTCCTTGATTCCGGTGAACAAAACCAGTTTCTGATCTCGATCTTCGATCTCGCGTAAGGCCAGAATCGCGCCGACCTGGGCCAGGGCCTCAACTATAAGCACCCCCGGCATCACCGGCGCGCCGGGAAAGTGACCCTGAAAAAACGACTCGTTAATACTGACCTGCTTGATTCCTACGATTCGTTCGCGAGGCACCAGCTCCACGATGCGATCGACGAGGAGAAAAGGGTAGCGGTGCGGCAGGAGCTTTTGAATTGCTAGTGAATCGAGGACAGTTTCCATAAACAAATTGCCAATTGTCAATTGCCGATTGCCAATTACTGAAAAATCGGCAATTGGAAATTGGCAATCGGCAATGATTTACTTTGGTGGCGTGGTTGTTGACGACGCTGCGGTAACAGGATTCTTGCTGTTGAAATCTGCAATAAACGCGCGCGTGATGTCGATCTTCTCATCAGCAAAAAGCAAGGGCACTTGCGCGGCGTCGATGATCACGTTGATGCCACGCGCCTTTGCAAACGCTTCGAGGGCTTTGCCGATTTCTTCCTGCAACGGCGTAAAGAGTTCCTGCCGGCGACGATTGTATGAGCTTTGTGCATCCTCGCCTTTGCGCTGAATTTCCTTTTTCAACTGTTCCAACTGATCGATCTTCGCCTGCAGCGATCTTTGATCGATAGGAGTTCCCGCGGGAGCCTCACGCAGTTTGTTGATCTCAGTCTCGAGCGTCTGCGCTCTGGTCTGCAACTGAGTGAGCTCGTCTTTAACCCTCTGAAACTCGCTGTTCAGTTTCGTAACTGTAACATTGAACTTGGCGATCCCCGTTTTGTCATTCAGAAAGGCATCCGAGCTGATCACCGCCATCTTGCTCATCGGCAAGGCCACGGTGGCTGCCGGGGCGGAAGGCGTCGGCTGAGCGGCAGCAGGGGCTCCCGCCGGCCGTTGCTGTTGGGCGCTCACCGACATGGTGACGGCCACAACAATCAAGAGTGGAAACAGGTAGTGTCTAATCATGGTTTTAGCCGTCTGAAATAGGTCCTATAAGTTCATATAGGACCCATTCGACCCATAACCGGCTATGGCTGCGGCACTGACGCCGTTGCCGGATTCTTACTGTTGAAATCCGTAATGAACGCTCGGGTGATATCGATGGCTTCAGCCGCGTAGACGACTGGCACCTGGCTGCCATCAACAATCACAGTGATACCGCGCGCCTTTGCAAACGCTTCAAGCGCTTTACCGATATCCTGCTGCAAGGGTCCGAAAATGTCCTGCCGGCGCTTGGTATAGGCCGCTTCGGCATCCTCGCCTTTGCGTTTGAACTCGGTATTCAACTGGGTAAGTTGATCTCTCTTTGTCCGCAGAGCATTGGGATCGGCGACCGCCTGAGTGTCTTCAATCTCTTTGGTCAGCGTCTGTATTCTGGTCTGCAGGCCCTGCAACTCTGCCTGGCGCGGCTGGAATTCTCGATTGAGAGTTCCGAGCAGACTATTGAATCTGGCAATACCATTTTTCGGATCGAGAAAAGCATCCGAATAGATCATTGCCATTTTACTGTCCGGGACGGCCACCGTTTGTGGCGCCGTTGCCGGCGGAGCTGCGGGGGTCGCTGCTGGTTTGGTTTGTGCTGACACGCAAATTACAGTCGCCGTCAGCATAGCAACCGCAGCGATAAAACGAGCTATCTTCATAACTTTCTTGTAATACTCCTTACGTTGAGGGCGATTGGACAAAGCACTTAGTTGTTTGTCCAACCACCATTGGTTGGCTCAGGCGATCAGAAGGTACGCCCGACACTAAAGCGAATGACTCTCTTTTTTTCGTTAAAGAAGAACGGAAACCCGTCAATGAATTGGTTTGGCCGGGCATTTGGATTATACGCAAAGATCAAACGAAACGGTACATTGATGACGGGTACCTGGACTCTAACCTCCATACCTAAACTGGACCTGTAGTCGCCAATGCTGTCAAACAGACTCTGAGACAACCGGACCACGCTGTTGGTCTGGGCATCGCCACGCAGGAAGACGGGTTGAAATCCTGGCGGCAGGAAGGTATTTGGGTCGAGACCGTCCAGCCTCTGCGCGTTATCTACTTCCTGCTGACTTACGATGCGACCGTCGCGCGCTGCCAGAGCCCCTCCTCCCGGGACACCACCCAGCAGCGGGTTATTACAAAGAGCCAGATTGCTCAAACTGACCGAGACTGGAACGGAGAATCTGGTACAGCTCAGAAAGCCCACCGTTCCCAGGAAAGGCTGGTCAGGAAGGAATTCGCTCGAGAACGACTGGTCGTTCTTGCTTCTAAGATTGAACGCCGTTCCGATGTCGGCAAAAGCCGCAAGACCGACTGTGTCGCCAATGATCGGGATTCGGTACTCGAAGTTCCCGAGGATCTGCGTGTCGCCACCGACCGAAGTAAACGACCGAGGCAAACCCGCAACGTTATTGCCGGAGGCGCCGGTGAAAACTCCGATTTGCGCAGCAGAGGGTGGGATACCTTGAACCTCCGAGATCGGACCGGAGGCGGTCGATGAGATCTTGACGTTCTGGGAAGTTATGAACGTATCAACAGGAGCGATCGGGCTGATCGAACGCACGTTATAGCCACGAATCGTGAATTCGTCGCCAAGGAAGAAGCGCTCGAAGATTGGCACACCATCAACAAACGCCAGCGATTGGGCGTTTTTGACTTTTGAAGTCGTGGCAAAGCTACCAACTGTTCCAGTGATGATACGGAAACCAAAAACCTCTGGATGTTCCGACTTCTTGCGACGCACCGGGAAAAACTGTGTGTACGAAAGCGTCGGCTGATAAGTACGTACGTCGCCGCCCAGACCAGCTAAGGCGACGGCCATCGAGATTTCGCGACCCTTTGTCGGGTCAACGCTCGCATTTCTCGTGTCGTACGAGAAAGTCAACGTTCCGCGGCTGGTTAGAATGTTGGGCTGTTTGTAGACAACCGGAATGAAGGCCGTAGGATTGTTGGGATCGGCGTTAGATTCCGGATCCTTCACGCTCGACAGCGATATCTGATAAGAAGCGCCGATGCGCGAAAACTGCGTAAACCGTCGCTTGCGATAAAACTCCGATAACGGCGCGCTGACGTAAATCGACCCACCGTATGAATCCCTGGTGAAGAGATTCTCTTCGTTGATGTCGTTGAAATTGAACTGCTGGCCCAGCAGGTCTTCCTGTGCGCCGATGTTCTGCGACAGAAACGTTCCTTCACCAAAGAACTTCTGCGAAAAAGCAAATATCGAGAACCCGGCGCTGATCGGTCGATCCTTGATATAGGGCTCAGTAAATGAGAACTGGAAGGAACGCTGCCGGTTTCCAGCCGCAAGGTTGAATGAAAGCACCTCGCCGCGGCCGAGCAGGTTGTTTGTCGAGTATTCAAGACCGAAGAACGAACCGCCGATACCCGAGATACCGCCGTTGAAAGAAATCTGCTGGCGGCCGCGTTCACTCACCTTGAGCGAAAGATCAACAGTCGCTTCTTCATCGTTCGTGCGACGGTCGACGTCTTTGTCTTTGTCGATTGGATTGAAGTAACCGAGCTGATTCAGTTTGGTAACTGAATACTCCCAGTAGACATCGTTGTAGATGTCGCCTTCGTTGATGAGCACTTCACGACGCAACACGTTGTCGCGCGTAAACGTGTTGCCGACGAATTCAAGACGTCGCAACGTAAATTGCTTGCCTTCTTCAATCGTAACGGTGAAGTCGACTATGCCTTCATTTGGATTTGCCGGATTGTCTTTGAAGGTTGGAACGGGTTCAGCGGTGTATTCGATAAATCCCTGTTGGCCGTAAAACTTCTTGAGGTTTTCAAACAGACCTTTGCTCACCTTTTCGCCGTCGGCGATGTCGCCCTTGTTGAGGCCGATTACTGCTCTGATCTGCGCCTCAGAAAAGATGGAGTTTCCTTCGACCTTAAATTCACCCAGGCGGTAAACCTTGCCTTCAAGGATCGGCACAGTCACTCGTAAACCTTCGTCAACCGAAGACAAGAACGGCAGCGGCAGAATCGGGAAACCGGTTCGGCGGCGGCCAACACTTTCAACCCGAGGCTCGCCGTGTCGCGCCTGTAGATAACCCTTCGAACGCATGTAGTTATCAACCAGACGCAGGTCGACATCGAGTTTTTCGCGATCGAGGATGTCTGAACTCTTGAAACGAGTGATCAGACCCGCCTCTTTCACGTACTTCATCGCGCCGCGCAAAGCGCCGTCGCTGAAAACCGTGTTGCCTTCAAACTGGATCTCAACGACACGAACACGGTCGCCTTCGTTAACGTCGAAAGTGATCGCCAGCGACGTGGCTGAAACTTCTTCGGTGCGTTCCTCGACGGTCGCGTTCGGATGCCCGCCCGCGGCGAGTAGTTCCTTGATAACTCGCATCGCGTTACGGACTTTCACCGGGTCGTAGATGCTTTCTTTTGACACACCGACGCGTCGCTCACGAAAAGCCTTCAGAATGTCAGACTCGGCCACGCTGCTGAGACCCTCAAACGTCAGGTCACGAATAATCGGCAGTTCTTTGACTTCGAAGATGATGTTTACGCCGCCGCGCGGACCGGTTTCAGTCAAAACACGTGTAGCCGTTTTGTCAAAAAAAGTCAGCGACAGGAGTGTCTGGTAGTCGCGCTGGACTATATCAACATTGTAAGGATCACCGGGTCGGGTCTGAATATAGTAAAGAATATCGTCTTTACGCAGACGACGATTACCGATGATGTCAACGCTTTCGACGAGTCGTTGTGGTTGAGTTTGCTGAGCTAAAACGCGTCCCGGACTTACGAAGGTTGCGGAGATAGCAGTTACGAGGCTCAAAAACAAGAGCCAAAACACGCGATATGAGTGCATAGGCACCAATTCCCTCAATAGTTCTTACCGGGCCTCAGAAACTTCGGGGAGCTTATGAGTGCTGAACTGGTTACGAAGACAGCCCTTTGATTCACTGTCAGAATTGCCAGTTGCCAGCTTTTGAGTAGCAAAGTGGCGCATTATAAGGCAAAAAAATCGAGAATGCCACACGGGGGAGGACACAAAATCAGGCCACAAAAAGGCACACTAGCACAAAACATTTCTTGATGAATTTGTGTCTGTCCTTTTCGGGCCTAACTCAGTGAATCAGTAAAGCGTCATCCGCGGCTTCTACGCCTTCAGGGCGGAAATCTAACTCCTGACCATTCAGGTAGACTTCAACAATCGTAGCTCCTTCGAGCTGGCCCTGAATCAACGCCTCAGAAAGGGGATCTTCCACATATTTCTGCAAAGCACGCCGGATTGGTCTCGCGCCATAGAGACGGTCGGCGCACGTCTTCTCGACAATCCAACGTTTTGCCTCATCCGTCAGCTTGATCTCGAAACCATGGCGGCTCATCGTCTTGTTGATCTGATCGAGTTGCAACTGAACTACTTCGAGGAGCTCATGGTCGAGCAACTGATCGAAAATAATGATCTCGTCGAGACGATTGATGAACTCGGGATTGAAAGTCTGCCGCACGGACGACATCACCATCTCTTCAACCTTCTCGCGGCTGGCGTCGCTGTTTGCCTGGAAGCCGAGAGTGCCCTTCTTCTGAATGAAGCGGGCGCCGATGTTCGACGTCATGATGATGATCGCGTTCTTGAAGTCGACGGTATTGCCGAGTGCATCCGTCAGGATACCGTCTTCGAACACCTGGAGCAGGATATTGAAGATGTCCGGATGTGCCTTCTCGATCTCGTCAAACAGCAGGACAGAATAAGGCGAACGCTTGATACGTTCAGTTAACTGCCCGCCTTCTTCGTGACCGACGTAGCCCGGCGGTGATCCAATCAGCTTGGAGACGGAATGCTTCTCCATGAACTCCGACATATCGAAGCGGATGAGTGCGCGTTCACTGCTGAACAAAAATTGCGCGAGCGAACGAGCAACTTCAGTTTTACCCACACCGGTTGGACCAAGAAACAGGAACGAGCCAACAGGACGCAACGGATTCTTCAGTCCCGCACGCGAACGTCTGATCGCTCGCGCCAGCGCCGAGATCGCAGGCCGCTGCGAAATGACGCGTTTGTGAAGTTCTAATTCGATCCGAAGCAGCTTCTGTGTCTCTTCTTCCTTCAGCGAGTTAACGGGAATACCGGTCCAGCGTGCAATGACGTCTTCAATGTCGTCACGTGTCACTTCAGCAGAGACGAGTGTGTCTTCATGATGAACACGGAGGCCTGAAGTGTCGCCATACGATCGCGACCATTCATTCAACTCATTCCAGTCAGCCAGATTACCTTGTTCTCGTCGCACACGAAGCTTCACACGCGCGCCGGCTTCGTCGATTACGTCGATCGCTTTGTCAGGCAGGAAACGATCCGGAATATACCGGTGCGACTGGTAAACCGCAGCTTGCAGAGCGTCGTCCGTGTAACGAACCTGATGAAAACTCTCGTAACGTTCACGCACACCATCGAGGATGCTCACGGCTTCAGCTTCAGACGGTGGCGGAACTTTTACTGCCTGGAAACGACGTTCCAGCGAACGATCCTTCTCGATCGACTTGCGAAACTCTGACGGTGTTGTGGCACCGATGCACTGAATCTCACCACGTGATAACGCCGGCTTTAGAATGTTCGCAGCATCGAGAGAACCTTCAGCGGAGCCTGCGCCAACGAGCGTGTGCAGCTCATCGATGAAGACGATGTACTGCGGGTTCTCAACCAGCTCGCGCATGATCTGTTTCAGACGCTCTTCAAACTGGCCGCGATACTTCGTACCCGCGACGATCAATGAGAGGTCGAGTGACAGTATTCGCTTGTGTTCGAGGAACGATGGAACATCGCCGCGAACGATTCGCTGTGCGAGTCCTTCGACGATTGCAGTCTTGCCGACGCCGGGCTCACCGATGAGCACAGGATTGTTCTTCGTACGGCGGCAGAGGATCTGGACCACACGTTCGATCTCTGCTTCACGACCAATCAGTGGATCGAGCTTGTCGTTGGCAGCGTCGTCGGTCAGGTCACGGGAAAACTCAACGAGGTGCGGTGTGTCTTTTTTCTGGGAAGTTCTGGAGTCGGCTCCGGATTGGCGTGCGATCTCATCGCGAACCGCATTTAATCGCAAACCGCGCTCGTAAAGAATCTCAGCGGCCATCGAACGCTCTTCACGAAGCAGACCGAGCAGTAAATGTTCGGTGCCGATGTGGCGGTGTTGCAGCCGATCGCTTTCCTCGTGGGCGTAAGCGAGGACGTGTTTGGTTTCCGGCGCCAGGGGCAGTTCCACTGAGGTTGAAATCTTCTCGCGCAGGAGAGTTCGTCCTTCGATCTCCTTGCGGATCGACTCAATAGAAACCTGTGCGCGAGGAAAAAAACGTCCCGTGAGAGTTTTATCTTCGCGCATCAGGCCCAGCAAAAGGTGCTCAGGCTCGATAGCCGGAGCTCCGAACTGTGATGCTTCGTAGCGCGCGAAGAAGATTACCCGGCGCGCTTTTTCAGTATAGCGTTCGAACATCTTGGTATCAGTAAAACGTCCTTATAATTACCTTTGCCGGGAGACGGTAGCGGCAAACTTGGGCGCATTATAACCTATGAATGTAAAAGTCGTAACGGAATGATGATTTCAGCTGTATTGAACAGGATTTACAGGATTATCCTGTCTAATGTGCCCTTCCATCCTCAAGCACCAACGAGCGATCACACAACCTCGCCAAACTCAGGCTATGCGTCGCGATAATCGTTATCGCCGCATGTTTGTGCGCATAATCTATCAAAGCGTGGCCTATTTGGTCGCTGATTACGTCGTCAAGGTTCCCGGTGGGTTCATCAGCGAGCAACAATTTTGGCTCGGAAATCAACGCCCTGGCGACCGCCACGCGCTGCTGCTCTCCGCCGGAAAGATGAGAAATAGGGTGATCTGCGCGGTCCGCCAGGCCTGTTTCCCGCAACATTTCCAATGCACGGTTAAACGCCTTGTTCCTGCTCCAGCGGGCTATCAACAACGGCAGCGCCACATTCTCGACCGCTGAAAGATCAGGCAGCAGATAGTGAAACTGAAAGACAAATCCTATTGACCTACGTTGTTCGCCCGCCCCGTCGAGAGTGATCGTGCCATGGTCGGGCGCTTCCAAACCACCAAGCAAATGAAGCAACGTCGATTTACCGGAACCTGACGGTCCAGTGATCGCGATACTTTCCCCGCTGTTCGCGGCGAAGTCGACACCGCGCAGTACCTCGATGCGTTCGCCATTCGGCGCCACAAAACTCTTTCGCAGATCGACGACGTTCATCATGAGTCGCGCAAAGCCTCGACCGGTCTCATGCGCGACGCCGCACGCGCGGGATAGATCGTCGCGAGTACGCTCAGCACAAAAGCAACGAGCGCCGCCAGAATCATTTCACTTGGTTTCGGTATGAGAGGCACGTTGCTGATCGAGTAAACGTCCGCAGGCAGGCTCACAAGCTTGTAATGATTTCCAATCACGCAGGCGATGAAACCGATCACGACTCCCGCCGCTGCGCCGATCGCACCAACAACTGCGCCTTCAATGATGAAGAGCAACATCACACCTGTGCGCGTAGCACCGAGTGCGTTGAGTATCGCAATGTCGCGCCGGCGTTCGAC
>DASTVU010000653.1:0-4298 GCA_035758935.1 Pyrinomonadaceae bacterium
TAAATCGTGTTCGCCAAACCCGAGACTGTTGAGTCTTGATTACCGGGATCAAACCACGGGCGGCCACGGAGGGCCGCCCCTACAGTACGTCCCGCGAAGACCATATTTTATGAGTACCAATGTCGCTTTTCCGGTTTCGAAGCTGATTTGGGCTTTTGTTTATCTCGCATTCTTCCCCGTAATCCTGTTTGTTTTGGCGGGCGATTGGCGCTGGATCGAGGGGTGGATATTCTCCGTCATCTTCCTGCTCATGTGCTTTTCCACCCTTCTTTATCTCTATTTTTACGATCCCGCACTACTCAAGGAGCGCTTTGGCTCGCCCATACAACAGGGTCAGAAGAGCTGGGACAAAGTGCTCCTTTCACTCTTCTTTATTGACTTCCTCGTCTGGTTTGCGATTATGCCGCTCGACGCCCGACGATTTCACTGGAGCCCCGTGTTTCCGTTTTGGCTCAGAGCCACGGGAACTATGTTGCTCATTATCTCGATCGTCATGGTGTTTGAGGCGCTCAGGGAAAACACTTTCGCCGCTCCCGTCGTGAAAATGCAAAAGGAACGTGGCCAGAAAGTGATATCAAACGGAATGTACGGCGTCGTCAGACACCCAATGTACGCCGGCGCCTTGCTATTGTTTGTTGCTGCTCCATTGTTGCTCAGCTCTGTGTGGGGGTTGATCCTGAGTCTGCTTTTGATCGTCACAATTGCGGTGCGCAGCATCGGCGAGGAGGCGATGCTCAAACACGAACTCGAGGGTTACAGCGACTACATGAAGAGAGTTAAGTGGCGCATGATACCGTTCCTATTTTAATGTCTTACAACCTGGAGGCGACTTGATGCTCAAAGCACGTCTTTTCGCGGTGGTATTGATTCTCGTTTGCGCGGGCATGATCTATTACGGTTGGTACCAGTTGCGCACAGAAGGTGTTTACTACCTCAAGATGGCGACGTTTGCACCACTCGGCGTGGTGGGGGGAATTTTTCTGTTGCTGTTTCCGGGAATGGGAGGCAAGCCCAACACGACGAAAGAAAAAGTAATCGTGTTCGCTGTGTTTGCAATTGGTCTACTGGCTGGACTGGTTAACTGGTTTCTGATGGATCCGGGGTTCTTTGGTTTCGAGGGGAAATAGATCATGGACCTTCTTTGGCAGGAGTTGACGACGGGTTTTCCGGATCGCACTCGACTCGGAATTGTTTTGATTCGTGTGATCGCTGCCATATTGCTTGGTGCGGTCCTGGGTATTGAACGTGAAAGAGCAGGGAAGCCAGCCGGTCTCAGAAC
The DNA here is from genome assembly GCA_035758935.1 of Pyrinomonadaceae bacterium. Classification (GTDB taxonomy): domain Bacteria; phylum Acidobacteriota; class Blastocatellia; order Pyrinomonadales; family Pyrinomonadaceae; genus PSRF01. Next base: position 1,280 of record DASTVU010000653.1, read on the forward strand.
GCACATGATTGTTTGTCTGGGAACGGCGGTCGTGGTGTTGGCATGTACGGAAGTCAACATGGGCCTTGATGGTCTATCGAGAGTGATTCAGGGAATCGTCACAGGAATCGGTTTTATCGGCGCCGGCACGATACTCAAGCTGCAAGACCAGCGTGAAATCCAGGGGCTCACAACTGCCGCCGGCCTTTGGATGACGGCCGCCATTGGTGTTGCAGTCGGACTTGGCGCTCTTGGTCTGGCAGTGATTGGCACTGTGTTGACTTTGCTCGTGTTGGCCCTTGAACACGTGCTAAACTCTCGCCTCACGCGTAAAAACAATTGACCTTTCTTGTTGGTGGCAACTCGCAGCTACCACTCTTTGCGACTCACCCTGGGACGTGAGTGCCGTCCCTTCAAGGAGGCTTATCATGAAGAGAAGACTACTGACTCTTTCCCTCGCTTTTGCGATCGCTCTGACTCCACTTGGTCCAGCAGTTCATGGAAAAAAGAAACCCGATCAACCGCCTGACAAAGTTAAAACTGAAGTTGAAACTCGCTTAAGGAAAAAAGAAGAACATGTGAAGGTTAAGTTGCGCAGCGGCTCCGAAGTGAAGGGGCGCATCACGCAGACCAGTGACACCGGGTTCACTGTTGTTGAGGATAAGACCGGCGGTACCACCCAAATTGCATATGCCGATGTATCGGACGTCGAAGGCAGAGGCATGAGTAAGAAAAAGAAAGGTTTCATTATTGGCGCGGTCGTAGTTGGCCTAGCCGTCACGGCGGTTATACTCGTCGTTACAAGCCTCGATGATCTCGATCTCAGACTCTTTCAGTAACAATCGCGCAACGTTTTCAACGAAGGTGGCAACAAAACAGCATGTGTCGAAATATCAAAACGCTTCATAACTTCAAACCTCCGGCAACGGAAGAGGAGATTCGTGCGTCGTCGTTGCAGTTTGTTCGTAAGTTGAGTGGCTTTACGAAGCCGTCGAAGACGAACGAAGAGGTGTTCAATCGGGCTGTCGAGCAGGTGGCACAAGCTGCGCGGGAGTTGCTTGATTCCCTCGTTACAAATGCTCCGCCGCGTGACCGTGAAGTTGAAGCAGCGAAGGCACGCGCTCGCGGACAGGAACGGTTTGGCTCAGCGGCTCCTGCGTCTTAGTACAAGTCACCATTCAGGCTTGCAAGCCACGCCTGAATGTACCAATAGGTTTCGTTAACAAACACGCCGAACTCAAACGTTGCTGCACCGACGGCGGCATGTGCGAACAATGACCGCCAGGGAAACTTGTGACCGTACAATTCTGTCGGAGTTGCAGAAGTCTCATCCAGACCGAGTGCGAGCACGTTTCCTCGCGGTGTGGTCCGGTTAGTTACGAATACTTTCCAAAGTACCACGCAGATCGCTGCCGGGAAGAGGAGGAGGATTAGCGTCCCGATATCCTCCACGAAAATATTTGCCGGGTAATCGGGAGCGTAGTAGGCCTCTACAGGACACATCATGCCCGATTAGACACTCTCGTCTGGCGAATGTTCCTGCAAATCAGTATTTTGTCGCACGATGTCGAAACCCTGGCCGGATCTGTTTGTCGTCACGCGATTCCTGGAACCATCTCTATGCGATGCGATTGTTGCTGAAATGAAAACTGCGGCAGGGAGTGCTGCGACTGTTTACGGGAGTTCAGTTTCGGGAACGATTGACCAATCAGTGCGCAGAACTTTTCGCGTTAAGCCGTCGAATGAAACCGTCGACCTCGTGGTTCAGAAACTGCTCGCATCCAAAGCTGCAATCGAAAAACATTTCGCAGTTACTCTTGCAGAATGTGAAGATCCGCAGTTTCTCCGCTATCGCGAAGGCGACTTCTTCGTCGCGCATCAGGATGGAAACACCGGTCTGCTTCGTCTTGAAACTGAGCAACGACTAATCTCTACAGTGATATTTTTGAGTCGTGAATCTGAGTCGCCGGAACCGGGCGCTTTTAGTGGCGGCTCGCTTGTGTTCAGCAGTCTTCGCGAGCGTTTTCGCGTAGCTGCTGAGCCTGGGATGCTCGTGGCGTTTCGCTCGGAGACGACACATGAAGTCACGCCTGTCACTCACGGCGAGCGTTATTCAATTGCCTCCTGGTACAGGTGACGTTGCATGCCCAGTATTCAAGCGAAGCTGATCAACGTCGTCCTGCACGTGCTTCGCATGAAGCGAACTGTGAATCGCATGCGAGAGCGAGTTGCCAATGGCGACAGAACTTACACTGAGCCCTCACGACGTCTGCATCGCAAACACCGCATCTCAAAAAGAGAAGTTAACGGTCACCTCGTGTGGACGATTGCGCCGAAAGAAAATGCAGGCGAGAAGTATGTGATCTATTTGCACGGCGGCGCGTACGTCAATAGCTTTGCATCACAGCACTGGACGCTGATGTCGAAGCTCGTTGAGAAGTTGAACTGCACTGTCGTCGCGCCGAACTATCCTCACGCGCCTGAGCACTGCGTCACGGATGTCTTTGAACTGATGGTTCCGATTTACAGCGAACTTGCGGCGCGTGCAGGCAGTGGCAGTGTGACGTTGATGGGCGATTCGTCAGGTGGTGGCATCAGTCTCGCCCTCGCGCAGCGGCTTCGTGAAGATGGTTATGATCAACCGGGTCATGTAGTACTGCTTTCACCATGGCTCGACGCAACGCTCTCGAATCCCGAGATCGAAGACCTTGACAAGGTTGATCCGTTTCTCGGTGTCGAAGGATTGAAGTATGGTGGTGAAGTCTACGCGCGTGATGTCGATCCGAAGAGTTATCTGGTTAGTCCGGTGTACGGCAGTTTGAAAAGCCTCGCGCCGATCACGTTGTTCATCGGCACGCGCGATATTCTATATCCCGATTGCCGTAAGCTCCGTGACAACGCCGTCGCAGAAGGCGTCACGATCAACTATCGTGAATACAAAGACATGGTCCACAACTGGATGCTCGGTCCCATGCCCGAAGCAAAACACGCAATTGCAGAAATTATCGCTACGCTTAAATGAGCACCTCGGAACGTACTG
>DASTVU010000654.1:0-5256 GCA_035758935.1 Pyrinomonadaceae bacterium
GCAGAACTCGGAGCAATAACGTATTTCGGAACGTACTGTAGGGGCGGCCCTCCGTGGCCGCCCTCGGTTTAACTATTCATTTTGGTTGAATCCGAATGGTGAAATTACAGATCGCGATCCTCTGATCCGCCGTGACCTCGGTCGGTTCTTCCCGAATTAACTCTTTTCCATTCACGATCGTGGGATTCCGACCTTTCGCGACGAGCCAAAATCGCCCTTCATTATCACGCGAAAGCACTGCATGAACGCGACTTACTTCCGGATCGCCCTTAATCGGTAAGTCTACCGAAATACTCCGCGACCCCCGGCCGATAGTGATCTCGTTCTTCAGGATCGGCACCACAGCTTCACGCACGCCGTTCTGCCAGATCTCTACCTGGTAAAGCGGAGCAGCCTTTGGCCGAACAACTGTCTGTTCACTTTCACTGACATCCGACGCGCGCTCGACCACCGTGTCGTTGAGACTAAACGCCGGCGCCGTTCGTGAAGAATCCACACGCGGCGTCACCATCGTGTGTCCGCTCTCTGTCTCATCCCAAACAGCTTGCACGCGAAACTCACCCTTGTTAAGTGTTCCGTCAACACGAAGCTCAACTGCAAACGATTTGACTGCCAGTTGCGTCTGCCCACTCAATTCGCGTGCACGCTCCGACAGAACATGGAAGAGCCCTTGCTCCAGACCGCGACGCTTATCGCCCTGCCACTCCTTATCGTCGTCTGCACTGAGGTAAACGATGTACTCTCGTGGAATGTACGTTGGGCCACCCGGCGGCGTGAACATTTCCCGCTGCATCGCTGCTTCCACTTCACGGGCAATCTTCACCAGAAACTCTTCCCAAACGCGCCGTGGTTTCGCATGCTCGTCGGCGGCTTCGAGTAGATCCTCGCCAGTTTCACCGTCTATCCATTTTCTAATCGATTCCAGCAGACCCAAACTATCGCTCCTTCTCCGCACTCAAACTAATCAAACTTAATGTATCGCTTGTTGACCCAGCCACGGTCCGACGAATAAGGATCGATCTTCGGCCTTCCGTGTTCCACCACCTGAACTTCATACCAGTTACTGTCGGCGCTTAAAACTTTCACTTTCGATCCTGACTCAGCCAGGCCGATCGGCATATTCGCACTGTTCGCCACTGGTCGAAGATTGACGTCGGTAGTGGTGATACCCTGACGACCGATTGGCACCGGGTCGACTGTTTGAGTAATTGGCGCCAACGGATTCCATCGTGTCGTTACATACTTGTGGGTCGCGAGGAGCATACCAGAGAAGGCAAGTATCAACCCGATGGCAACGAGCGCGCGTCGCTTCCTGCCTGCGGGCAATACTGAACTAACCGGTAAACTACTCCTCTCCGGACGACGTTCTCTCTTTTCCGCTTCTACTTCCTGACGGGTACGCATTTCCATCTGTCGTTGTACTTCACGATTGATTGGCACAACGATCCGCGGCCTCTTGCCGGTGTCGAGAGCGGAAGGCACAACCTTCGGCACTTCAAAGTGCGGTCGAGGTGGCGCTGCTTCGGTAAAATCTTCTTCGGGCTCTACTGAGAGATCCTCACTGGGCTTGCGTCGCAACTCCTGAACACCGGCCGGAACCATTTGCAACGGTCGTGTCGGCGGCAAGCTAGCGTCGGCTATGTCATCCCAGAATTCTTCGACAGTTTGATAGCGTGCTTCAGGACGATTTTGAGTTGCTTTCTGAAGCACACGCAAAACCGCGTTCGCCCAGGGGGCTTCACGAATGGGCAATGGCAACTCGGTCAACGAGTGTTGTGCAAATCGGCGAGGCGATTCGCCTGCGAGCAACGTGTAAGTTGTTTTCGCAAGCGAGTAGATGTCGGCCGCGGGCGTCAGGTGATCGTGTGGCAGTCGCAAGCCACCCGTATCGAGCTGGCCGGTCTGCATTAATGGATTATGTTCCGGCGCCGAATAAATGTTGGTTCCGACTCGTGTGATTGCTCCTTCGGTCGCATCAATACGTGCGACGCCGAAGTCTGCGATCTTTACGATCTCCTGGTCGGCAGTGAGCAGCAGATTCTGTGGTTTTATGTCTCGATGGATCACGCCGCACTTGTGTGCGTGTGCGAGACCAGAGCAGACCTGTTCCAGATAGAAGAGAGCTCTCTGAAAATTTAACGGTCGCGTCTTAGTGAGGGCAAAAAGATCGCCACCGGGAAGATACTCAAGAACGATGTAATGAAAAGTCGTGCCGGCTAGATCGATCGCGGTGCCGTGTCCGAGACGATTTATCACATTCGGATGACGAACGCGATCAAGCGCAACAGCTTCGTTTTGAAAGTTTGAGACTAGAGTTCGCTCCAGTTCGGCATCGGGCTCCTCCTGGAGATAGAGGTTCAGAGCTTTGATAACGATTGTGCGCGGCGCATCTTCAACAGCAGCATTATCATTCGCGACGTAGATCTCAGCATAGCTGCCACGTCCGAGGCACTCGAGGATATCGTAGCGGCCATCGAGTCTGCTGTTTTGAAGTTTAAGTTCCGCCATTTTCATTCAGCCACAAAAAAGCACCAAAAGCACAAAGATCATTCAGCAAACCTTCTGTGCTTCTTGTGCCTTTTTGTGGCTATTTCTTTTCTGTGCCTCTTCGTAGCTCATTTCGCCCCCTTAGATGCTGTTAAGGAGCGTTGCTGTTGGTGGGCGGTTTTGTCAGCTCTTCGTAGTGGTTCAGCACCTTCCATCGATCCTTTTGAGTCCTGACACTGATCATGCTCAAACCGAGAATCGCTTCCTTCTTGATCGTGGCATTTGCCGGAGAAGGATTGAGGTTCGACTTGCTAATCGCTGCGTCAAAAGCTTTTGTCGCTTCGTCGGTATTGCCGGTCAGAAGATTTGCGCGACCGTAAAGATACAGAAACTCCGCATTCGGCGAATCGAGGGGATTCTGAACTCCCGCTGCCACTATCTCCTTGCCAACATCGTTCGCCAGCCAGGCACGCGGATCCTGATCGACTTGCCGTCGTGCTCTCTCAAATTTCACAAAAGGCTCTTCAGGCGGAGCTGTGGGAGCGGGTGTAACCGCCGGCACTGGTTGGGTTTGGGAGGCCAGAAAGGGAATTCGTTCCTTGAAGCGCGCGCCCGCATAAAACGCCGCGCCAAGAAGCAACAGGACTAATACAAACAAAAATGCACGTCCCGCCCCACCACCAGCGGTTTTCGGTTCGGCCACGTTGAGTGGTTCCGCAGCCAAAGGTGTCACGGGCGCCGGTTCACTTGCTGGTCCAGGGAAGGCGATTCGCGAAGCCGGCATAAATGTGGTGTCGGCGGTTGCCGAACCATTGCCGGATTGCACAGCATAAACACGTTCGGTTTCGGGCGAGATCGTCGGTTCGAGATCAGCTAATCGCTCGTTTGCCCTGAGATGTTCGCCAACACGGATGGCGACAACCGTCAGATTGTCTTCAGCCCCGCGATCGAAGCAACGTCGTTTGAGCTCATTGCAGAGTTCATCGAGGTTGTCACTGACAACCATCAACTGTCGAATCTCATTGTCAGAGACGTGGCGTGTGATGCCGTCTGTACACAACAGAAACTCCGTGCCGTCCTCGACTTCCATCGTCTTCATGTCGACTTCGACGCCCTGTTCCGCGCCGAGCGCACGACTGATAACGTTCTTGCTCGGATGATTCGCTGCCTGCTCCGGTGTCATACGGCCGGCGCGAACTTCTTCTTCAACAATTGAATGGTCTTCAGTTTCGCGATGGAGTTGACCGTCAGGTGTAAGCCGGTAGAGTCTGGAATCGCCGACGTGTCCGAAGGTGGCGATGTTGCCTTTAAGATGAAGAGCCACGATCGTCGTCGCCATCATTGAAAACTTCGCGTGCTCCTGAGCCATCTGGTGAATCGACGCGTTGGCACGCTGAATGGCGAGCTCCATCAAGTCTTCAATGTCGGCGCCGTCGGTCTGATGGCGAAACGCTTCATCGAGCACTTCGATCGCCGTTTGCGACGCGACTTCACCAGCCTCTGCACCGCCCACGCCGTCGGCAACCGCGAAGATCTGGCGCTCGCGATCGTGCAAGAGGGCGTCCTCATTCAATGGTCGGCGTTCGTTCAGTCCGCGATCTGTCAGCGCTGCGGATTGGACCTGAAGGGTCCCCGTCTCTTCGCTCATTGCACAGCCTCCAGCTTAAGGGGAGAAGAACTCTTAGCCACCGGCTTCTCTAGTATGACCTTGTCGCGTGCATTTCGGTTCGAAAATGCCATCAGCATCCCCAGCATTGCAAAGCTCGTAATCAGACTGAAACCACCATGGCTGACGAAAGGCAGTGTGATTCCGGTCATCGGTAAAGCTCTTAAGATACCGCCAATATTCACTAAAGCCTGAAAACCGATAAACGCCGTTAGACCTGCTGCGCACAACTTCGTAAACATATCACGCGCCTCCAGCGAAGTGCGAACTCCTGCGACCACGAAAATTATGATCGCAAGGATAATTACAGCGCCTCCGCCGAGGCCGGTTTCTTCCGCAATGGCGGCGTAAACATAGTCAGAGTCGGCAATCGGAATTACTTCGGGGAAGCCCAAACCGAAACCTCGACCAGTTGTTTTACCGGAGGAGATACCCCATTGCGCCTGAGCCGGTTGAAATGCCAGTTTGTCGAACCAGATATCAACGTTCACAGTCCTCTGCATCGCAGGGCTCTGTTCGGCAAGTTCCTTGAGTCTGGGATCCTTGCTGAGTGATTCGTCATACTCTTTCTTCCACCATGAAACTTCCGGCGATGGCGGGTCGAAGCCGTCGAGCCAGAGATGAAAACGCTGCTGAATTCGGGAAGGAAGCGCAGCGCTGATCGGTCTTGCAATCGTCGGCAGGAGCGGGACTTTCTCCTGAATGTCGCGAGGTAGTGCACCCACGACCAGAATTCCAATGACGAGGATGACCGATCCAACAAACAGCAGAAGCTGTGGCCAGCGTCGCACAGCGACGAGGTAGAGCGTTGTGTACGCGCCGCTGAAGATCAGCATCTGGCCAAAGTCCTTAAGGGCAAAAAACGGGATGAACGGCATCACCGCCATGACGAGTAGTGGAATGATGTCGCGTGCGCGTGGAATGCCCCAGTAAGTTTCGGCGAGATCTTTGTAACGCGCGGTCAGAATTCCGGCGAAACCGACAAGGAAGGGGATCTTCGACGGCTCCCACGGTGTCATGTTGCCGAGTGCTTTACCGGCACTCGAAGTGATGACTGCGATCGCGAGCGGCACAAGTGTGAAAAGCACAATGATGAAACTGTT
>DASTVU010000655.1:0-16254 GCA_035758935.1 Pyrinomonadaceae bacterium
AAGGACGCATTGCGACGCACACTGTTGCGCTCGTGAAGTTCGCGGGCTACCAATTCTTTTCCCGTGCCTGATTCTCCACGCACAAGAACCGTGGCATCAGTCTCAGCCACCTTTTCGATCATCGCGCGCACTTTTTGCATCGCCTCTGAATTGCCGATCAGTGCGCCACGCTGCGAACGTTCGACCTCGATCCGACGTCGCAGCGAATAGTTTTCACGTCGAAGTTGAACTGTTTCCGCGGCGTTTTTGATTACTAGCCGCAGGTCGTCGAGTTCGAATGGCTTGGAAAGGTAGTCATGTGCACCGGCTTTGACGGCTTCGACGGCCATACGCTCGGAGCCGTGTGCGGTGACGATAATCACGAGCGGTCCATTACCGTTTGAGCTTTTGAGCTCTCGAAGAAAATCGAGCCCGCTCATCCCCGGAAGGTTTACGTCCAGGAGCAGAAGATCGGGTTCGGTTTGTTTTAGGAGAGCGCGGGCGGCTTCGGCAGAACCGGCTTCAGTGATGTTGTAGCCAAGGGTGGAGAGTGCTCGTCGCATGCCGTAGCGTGCGGCTTCCTCATCGTCAACAATCATTAATCGCAACGCGTCTTTTCTCACTTCCTGAGTAGTTTAGGGCCGTGCGGCCCTAAACTCCTAGCGCATCGCGTGCCACAATTTGGAGTGGCTCTATTTGTTTGTCCTCTTAGCCGAAACGACCAGGATGATCGCGTCGTTTGACGGTCCAACATTGAGCGTGCCGACGATCACCGGCTCTGACTCACGCATGCTGATGTCTGTTGCGAGACCGGTGTTTTCGTAGTTTACGACCGGCGCTATTGCACCGCTCGCCGCCATCGCACCGGGCGTTTGAATCGGAATACGTGCGCCAAAATTGAAACCAAGCATCTGCACAACCGGCTGGTTCTCACTGTTACGCACAAGCTTCACTTGGCGTATTTTGAACTGGCTGAAGCTTGGCGTTGTTGATGATGCTACGCCGGCTTGTGCGGCGAGTGGTCCACCAATAAAGCTGAGCTCCAAACGGCCTTCGTTCTTCACACGATTAATTAGGGTTGCCGCAAGGCGGTAGTTTTTAAATGGCAAGGACGCGCGCAACTGTTTAATTACCGGTTCGAGCGTTGCAGGTAAGCGCGGCTCGTCGACTTCCTGATTGGTTCCTACGATCAGATAGAGTTGTGTCTCGAGATTGTCATCGGGATCCGAACTCTGAGCCTGAACTGATAAGCTGCTCACAAGGCACAATGCGAGCAGGATTGCGCTCAGAAACATCTGCTTCTTCATTACTGTCATCTCCTTCAATCAAATAGCGGTTCACCAGGTCAGAGCTATCACGCACATGCCTCGATAAAGTTCCAAGTTAGCCACAAAAAGGCACAGAAGACACAAAAGCAATATTTAGTTTTTTAAAGAGGAAGGCGCAATTGGAAGAGTGCGCCGCGACCGTTGCGGCTAACCTCGAGTGTGGCTGAGCCGCCGACTTCCTGAACGCGCTTGCGGACGATGGCGAGGCCTAAGCCGGTGCCGCGTTGTCGTGTTGTGAAGAATGGCTCCCAGATCCGTTCGCGCAAATCAGCAGGTACACCTGAGCCGCTGTCCTGAACGCTGATCAATAACTCGCTGTCTGCTGCCGTCGCGATAAGCTCAACCTTTCCGCCTTGCGGTGTTGCCTGAAGTGCGTTGAGCAATAGATTTGAGAGCGCATCACGCAATGCCGAAACTGACTTCCCCGCGAGCTCTGCCTCGATCTTCACTTCGCAATCCAGCACAACTCCCTGTTCCCTCGCACTGGCTCGAAAAAGATCGACCACAGATCGTAGCAACTCATCAACACTCAGCGGCTGGGCTGCTGAGCTCTCTCTCCTCGCAAAACTCAACAACTGCGTCACACTCTGACTCAGACGATCAGTTTCACCAATAATCAAACCAAGATCCCGCTCATACTCGTTGCGCAGACTCTCGTCTTCCCGCATCACCTGCGCAATCGACTTGATAGCTGACAGCGGATTCTTTATTTCATGCGCGACCGTTGCAGCCATGCGACCTAGTGATGCGAGACGCTCTCGTTCTGCCAGCTCTCGCTCGAGCCGGAGGTTTTCTTCCGTCAGTCTCGAATCGTCGATCGCAATTGCGACCTGGTCCGCGAGGAGGCCAACGATTGAGCGGGCATCAGGAGTGAGACTTGCTGAAGCGGCGTCAACTGCCAGTAAGCCTTCGACTTTATCCTCACGACGTAACGGATAGGCGAACTTAAAGCCCTCGTCCGTAAGCGCGGGCTCGTCTTCGACAGCCTCCCAACCATTCTCTTTTGATTTTTCCAGCACCTGCTTTACCCAGGGCTCAGTGTCTCCAATAAAGATCTTGAGCCGTCGCAAGCCGAGCACGTCCGTGGTTCGCTCTTCTACAAAATGCAGCAGGTCCGAAAGATCTTTGTACTGACCCGCATACGATCCGATGCGTGCAACGATTTCTTTATAAAGCGCTGCTTCACGCTCAAACAGTTTGTGGAATCGTTGGGCCAGCCAGCCGCGCAGCGGCGCTGCGAGTAAAGCGAGCGCGAGGATCAGCAATGCTTCGGTGAGTCCCGGTCTAACACCGTATCGTTGCGTCATCCAGTCGCCGATCGTGCGAATGCCGAATACATAGACCGTCAACACCACTGTGGCGAAGGTCACCACGATCAGACTTTCTTCGATGATGATCTCGAGATAGCGATAACGATAGATGGAGTACGCGAGCAGAACCGAAGGCAGCAACGATCCGAGATTCGCGACCGTCTTGAGATAGAGTCCCGCCACGGTTCCCTCACCGACGCCCGCCGCGAGTGCGGCAAAGATCACGAAGCCCACCCCGATAAACGAGAAAGCAAGCGTCTGCATTATTCTCTTCTCACCGCGGTTCCTGCTCCTGCGCGCAATCAGCAGTTCCGTTACAGCGATCAAGCCGAGCACGTACGCAATCCAGAACGCGAAAGGGATCACGAAGAACGAAAGCTTCGTAAACATCGGCGCGTATTCGCCGGTCCAGAGTTGCGGCAGGGCAACGAGAAGAAAAATCGTGGGTACATACGAGAGATAAACGCGGATGTGCTCAGTTCTGTTGAGCTGACGGCCGTGTGCGTTGGCCCAGAGGTAAAGGTGGACGTGAAGCAAAAATGAGTAAGCGAATGTGATACTGACAACGGCGACGGTGTCAGCGAATCGCAATAGCGTGGTCCATGTGTCGGGACCCAGGTCGAACAGACCGTGCAGCGTAACGACGAGATTGCTGGTGTGCCAACCGCCCATCGTGAGCGCGAGCAGGGCCAGTAGTCGCTCGATACTGGTGAGTTTGCTGCGGTGAGTGACGAGTTGAAATAGCATCCAGAGCGGCAGTAACGCGCCGATGCTATAGCCGATGACCTGTAGTATTTCGAGCGGGTCGAGTGGGGACATCTTGTGCTTCGTGCTTTGTGCTTCGCACTTAGTGCTTTGTTTTTAGCTCGTCAGCGCCAATAAACCAAGCACAAAGTACTAAGTACGAACGCACAAAGCTCTGCACTTTATTAGTTCGCCGCCGTACTCTTCGCCACCTGCGATGTAAACGTTATCTCAACGCGGCGATTCTTTTTCTGGCCTGCAACCGTGGTGTTCGGAGCAAGCGGGTTGGAGGCGCCCATGCCGTTAGCCTGAATGCGCATCGGATCGACGCCCGCTGATTGAAAGCGATCGGAAAGTACGCGAGCTCGCTCCTGCGTCAGTTGCTGCAATGAAACTTCGTTGCCTTTGCTGTCAGTGTAAGCTTCGATCAGGATTTGATAGTCAGGATTGCTTGCCAATAGCGCTGCCAGTGGCTCGAGTTTAGCCGACGACGCCGCAGATAAGGTTGCTGTGCGTGCGTTGGTCCAAATTGTTTCGGGCAAAACAAGACGAAAGCCCGTCGCGGTCTCTTTAAGCGTGCCGTACTTCGCCAGCGTCTCTTTTAGAGTTGCTTCTGCTGCCCGTCTTTCAGATGCTCGTCGCTCGCCTTCAACGCGGGCTGTTTCCGCTTGCTTCTCACCTTCCATGCGTGCGAGTTTGAGTTTTGCCGCATCGCCTTCGGAACGCAGCATCGCCACCTCATCACGGAGCTGCGCAATCTCAACTCGCTTTTCCCGAAGTTGATCGTTGGCAGTTCCTAAATCTCGCTCAGCGAGTTCACGGGCGCGTTGCTCTTTCTCTAGCGCCGCACGAAGTTGTCCAACTTCTCGTTGTGAAGCTTCGGCACTCTGCTCAGCAGTGCGCACTGCCTCATCACGACGCCGGATTTCATCACGACGCATCCGAGCAGCTTTGCGCGCTGCCGCGACTTCTTCTGCGTGTGCGCCCGACGAAGTGGCTCGTCTCGCTTCAAGATCAACTTCCGCCACCGGTTGATTCAAACGCCAGGCCTTCTCTGCTGACTGCAAATGGTCTTCGGCTGTCTGCAATTCATTGGGAGCATCCGAAGCTGCCCCTGCATACTTCGCAAGGTTCACCGCCTGGCGCGCTCCGAGTAGTGACACGGGCGTTTGGCGATAATCACGGTCTGCTAATTCGGGCACGGTAGCGGTGCGGAAGTAATCGCTGGAGTTGCCGATGTAACGGACGTCTACAGTTTCCACCTGACTTCCGTTTGGTCGCTGCGGCGGAAGATTTTCCATAACGACCATGCGACTCGGAACCTTCATCAGGAAGTGTGGCTCCGCGGTAAGTATCAGCGCGAACGACTGCAGCGGCGTAGTCACATCCAGTTTTGAGTTAACGAAAGTACTGCCGCTGCGTTTGATCTCACCGAGATTGTCGACGTGTCCATCGGGCGAGATGGCCCAGAGAATATAAGTCGTGTAGATTCCTCCGAGCTCTGATGCCCGCGGTAGATCATCGATGCTCAGTTCGACGCGAGTGCCACGGCGTCCGGCACGCTTCACCTTCGCCTCACCCTTCAATCGCGGCAACATTGTCGTCCCACGAAACTTGACCGTAACCGTTTCGTCCAACGGATAGGTTATCGCGACGGTCTTGCGTTCAACGTCCTGCTGGGCAATCACAACCGATGCAAAAAGTAGACAAGCACTGAGCGCAAAAACGAGATGTCGACCAATGCGGCTGAAACTCATGGCAAAACAACTCCTGACTTGCGAAATTGGAGCAACTGGCAGCAGTTAGAAAGATGCCTCAAACAAGCGCATTGTTGCCGAAGGAGGAGATGAGGTCAAGACGATTTTGGACACAGATCGTACGGATCTAATCCGGATTAGCCGCGGATTATCCGCGGCGCCTACTTCGCCGGTAGGCGGCAGTTTGGATTATGAGAAGAGAAATTCCCGATAAGAGCAGGAGCGGAACCCATCCTCGAGGGGCCAGAAAGTGTAGAACAAACCACGCGACTATCAGCGCTGAACCGATCCACCAGAGCATCAGGGAATCTCGTTCAGCTTGTAGCCGACTCCTCGAACTGTCAGCACGTAACGCGGGTTCTTCGGATCCGTCTCGAGCTTCTTACGAAGACGATTAATGTGTGGATCGATGTTGCGTTGATAACCTTCGTAGTCGGTGCTCCAGACTCGATCGAGTAGGGCATTTCTGGACCATGCGCGCCCCGGTTCAGATGCAAGTAGTTCTAGAATCTGAAACTCGAGCGGTGTTAGATCGACGCGATAGCCGTTGCGAATAACTTCGTGGCGGCGCTTGTCGATTACGAGATCGCCCACTTCGATACGCTCGCCATCGGTCTCCGGCGGCGCTGCTCCGCCGCGGCGCAAGAGGGCTTCTACTCGATATTCGAGCTCGCGTGGACTAAACGGCTTGGCCAGATAGTCGTCTGCGCCTGCCTCAAAGCCTGCAACTTTGTCGGAGAGCGCGTCGTGTGCTGTTAGGAATAACGCGGGCGTCTGAATGCCTCGATCTCGAACGCGTTTGAGCAGTTCAATGCCTGACATTCCCGGCATGGAAACATCGAAAATGAAGCAATCGAAGCGCCCGGCAATCGTGGCTTCCAATGCTGCACTGCCGCTCTCTCGTTCTTCGACTTGAAATCCCAGCCGGCGGAAGTACTCGGCCAGGAGAAGTCTCATATCGGTATCGTCATCAGCAATTAGAAGACGTTTACCTGCGTGCTTGTTGTTTGGTGTCGCTTGCTGTGCCAAATTGTCCTGATCCTGTCGGAGTGGATCTAAAATCGTCTCAGATTGCAGACGATTATAACCCATATTTGCGCAGACTCATCCGAGGGAAGGGATTTGCATGAGTTCACGCCCAGAAAGAAATCGAGCAAATCAGTCAGCCTTGACGCAAATAAGTGGGGGTAAGTATAGTTCTTTGCTTAAGACTTTGGACCGTCTTCTACCTTCCTTATAGCAACTGATCAGAGATTTTCGCAACCAGAGATGCATGATCTTCGTCGCCTGTTAAAGTATTTGAGACCTCACTGGCCAATCTTCTCACTGGCTGCTCTGGCGATGGTTATCGTGGGTGTGCTCGAAACCGCCATCGGCAGTTTGATTGCACCTATCTTCGATCAGGCTTTAGTGCAGGGGCCAGGACAGCGTACCGCCACCGTTTTCGGTCTGCAACACCTAATTCCCCAGGAACCGTTGGGCGCGTGGAAAATGATCTCGATTTTGCTGATCGTTTTCACGGTCGGCAAAGGTATCGCGGAGTACTCCTCGACTTACCTGATGGCGCGGATCGGACAGTCGGCCGTGCTCAAACTGCGACAGGATTTATATAGCCATCTCCTTGCACAATCCGCCACGTTCTTCGAAAGGCACCGCACGAATTATCTCGTTTCGAGACTGGTAACAAGTGCCGCCGCTATTGAAACTGCGGTATCCAGCACGATTCGCGACATGCTGCGCGAGAGTTTTATCTTGATCGGATTTCTCTCAGCGTCCTTTTATCTCAGTTGGCGACTCACGCTCGGTTCACTCGCAATTGCACCGGTGATCGCACTCCTCACTGCCAAGTTTGGCAAGTCGTTGCGGAATCTTGCACGCGAGAGTTTTGAAGGCAGTAAACAGTTAACAGACACTGCACAGGAAGCGCTTGCCAATCAGGGAATCGTGAAAGCGTATCGCGCTGAGAAGCGCGAGTCAGAACGCTTCACTCTGGTAGCGAAGAGGATTGTGAAGGCAAACCTCCGCAGCGCGAGCATCGCCGGCGCTTCACCGCCAACGATCGAAATGATCGGCATTCTCTTCGTCGTGTTGCTCCTGTTCTTTGGCCAGCGTGAAATCATCAACGGGAACATGGACACGGCGCAGTTTGTCACGTTCCTCTTCTTTCTGTTTCGCAGCTACGATCCGATGCGCAAACTTTCGCGACTGCAAAACAGCATGGAGCAAGCACTGGCCGCAGCACATCACGTGTGGGAAGTGATGGACGAGCATGCCGCGATCGAAGAGAAGCCGGGCGCCAAAGAACTGCCTACGCTCAAGAAAGAGATCGAGCTGCGGAATGTCTCGTTTGGCTATGCGAATGAATCACGTTCTGTTTTGCGCGACGTGAGTTTGAAGGTACCCGCCGGGACGATGGTGGCGTTGGTGGGTGAGTCGGGTGGTGGAAAGTCGACGCTGACGAAACTGCTACCTCGTTTTCACGATCCGAGTTCGGGAGCAGTTCTCTGGGATGGCATGGACGTCCGAGAGACAACGATTTCGAGTCTGAGAAAACAGATCGCTCTCGTCACTCAGGAGACAGTGCTCTTCAACGATACTGTTCGCCATAACATCGCTTACGGTAAGCCTGAAGCAAGTGACAGAGAGATCGAAGAAGCCGCATTAATTGCATTTGCTCACGACTTTATTCGCGAATTACCCGATGGTTACGATACGATTGTGGGCGAGCGCGGCATCTTTCTTTCCGGCGGCCAACGCCAGCGGCTCGCTATCGCCCGTGCAATCCTGGTTAATGCGCCTGTCCTGATCCTGGATGAGGCTACGTCGGCGCTCGACGCGGAATCGGAGCGTCTGGTTCAACGTGCAATCAGCAACCTGGTACGCAATCGCACGACAATCGTGATTGCTCACCGTCTATCGACAGTACGCCGCGCAGACATGATCGTAGTGATGGAGGCTGGTCGGATTATCGAAACGGGAACTCACTCGGAACTGCTCGCGCGTGGCGGACAGTACAAGAAGCTCTATGAGCTGCAATTTGCGGACGAGGAAGAAGAGGTTCCACAGATTACACAGATGGCACAGATTTAATCTGTGGATGGAATGACCATGAAATCAATGACCGGATACGGCAAGGCGATGGTGGCGGGCGATGATTTCTCCGTCTCTGTCGACCTCAAGACCGTCAACAATCGATTTCTCGACATACACCTGCGGGTCGGCTCCGAACTCGGTTCACTCGAGCCTTCGATAAAGAAACGCATCAGCTCACGATTGTCGCGCGGGCGCGTCGATGTCGCGGTAAGCATGGAACGTGTCGCACAAATTGCTTATGAAATAAACCGCCCGCTCATCGCCGGTTACGTCAGTGCGCTGAAACAACTGCAGCAGGACTTCAATATCGCCGGCGAACTCGACATCAACGTCATCGCGCGCATTCCCGGCGCACTTCAGCCGGCTCGCAACGGCATCGACGACCGAATTACTGCCGCGCTCGAACGAGCTTTGGACCAGGCCCTCGACGAACTTGAAAAAATGCGCGAGCAGGAAGGCGAAGCTCTCAAGAAAGAACTGCGTGAACGCGTCCAAAAGATTGAAACCCTCGTTCCAATCATTGAAGCCTCGGCTGCAGGACTCGCTGACGCTTATCGTCTGCGATTGCAAAAACGGATCAGTGAACTGCTGAATCGAGGCGGGCAGGTTATTGAAATAGATCCGGTGCGACTGGCCCAGGAAGTTGCTTACCTCGCGGATCGCAGCGACGTGAGTGAAGAAATGGTGCGGCTGCGCAGTCACCTTTCTCAGTTTCAGGAAGCGCTTGATGCTCCCGGCGACGCAGGGAAAATGCTCGACTTCCTGCTCCAGGAGCTCAACCGCGAGGCAAATACAACGCTTTCCAAATCGACGGACCTGGCCATTAAGGAGGCCGGTCTGGCGATCAAAGCAGAAGTGGAGAAACTTCGCGAACAGGTTCAGAATGTCGAGTAAAGTGAATGAATTACAGTTGGCTGGCCCAGTCAACCATCCTTCTCCCAGAGGCACACTCTTCGTCGTCAGTTCACCGTCAGGCGGCGGCAAAGGCACAATCATCCGCCACGTGCTGGATTGTGTCGAAAATCTTAGTTATTCTGTCTCGTTCACTACTCGTGCGCCACGTACGAATGAAACACATGGCCGCGAGTATTTTTTTATTAGTCGGGAAACTTTCGAAGAGATGGTCGCCGCGGGCGAGTTTCTTGAGTGGGCCTGCGTGCACGGAAACTTTTACGGGACATCTAAAAAACAGATTCTCGAACAGACTGGCGCCGGCGCCGACATGATTCTCGAAGTCGACGTACAGGGCGCAGCAAGTGTGCGGCAGTTGCTGATGGATTCGGTAAGCGTCTTTATCCTGCCGCCGTCTTACGAAGTTCTGAAGCAACGATTAATTACGAGAGGCACAGACTCGCCTGAAGAACTCGAGGTTCGCTTGCGAAATGCGCCCGAGGAGTTGAAACAGTACTCGTCGTTTGATTACGTAATAATTAACGACGAGATCCACAGGGCCGCCGGACAGCTTGCATCAATCATCTATGCCGAACGTGCCCGTTGTATGCGACAGGAAAGTCTCGTGCGGGAAGTGATTCAGAATTTTAAACCGTCAATCATAGGTTCATAAACTGAAGGAGCAATCGAGTGCCAACACCGACAGAGTTAGTTGAGAGTGAAGTTGAAGGAACAAACGGCCAGGAAGTTGATTCGAAGTACCGTCTGATAATCCTCGCCGCAAAGCGCAGCAAACAATTGCAGCGCGGAGCGAACCCGCGGATTGAGATCGATCCTCAGAAACACAAGCCAACCCGAATTGCGTTGGAAGAAGTGATGCGCGGCCGCGTGCACTTCGATATTAAGCCGGACGGAAAGAGCCCGGCAGAATAGAGCCATTCGCGTAATCCGTGGCTCACATGCCCTTGTAATCTGGACCACCACCACCTTCCGGTGTCACCCAATTGATGATCTGGTAGGGGTCCATGATGTCGCAGGTCTTGCAGTGCACGCAGTTTGAGAAGTTGATCTGCAGGCGTCGCTTTCCGTTGCCACCGTCTTCAACCATTTCATAGACAGCCGCCGGGCAGAAACGCTGACAGGGATTGCCATACTCTTCCGCACAACGTGTCGAGCAGATATTCGTGTCGAGCACGTGTAGATGGACCGGCTGATCCTCGTCATGGCCCACTGCGGCGTGGTAGACGTCAGTGACTTTATTGAAAGTCAGTTTGCCGTCGAAACGCAGATCGGTGTAGCGCTGTTCCAGCTTGTCGCCGCGATAACCATACGCCGAAAGCTTCTTCATCTCTTCGTAACCCGGGACGCCACGATCTCGATCAAATAGCCCCCAGGCGCGTCCGCCCAGGAAGAATTGTAGTCCCGTATTGATCAGCGCAAGCCATCGACCATGTCTGAAGCCTGAGTGAAAATTTCTCACTTTGTGCAACTCGGGCATGATCCAGCTTTCATTTATCAGATCTTCGTAACGCTCCAACTGATCGGCAGAAAAGTCCTGCGCCTTCAAAGCGTCGAAGATCACTTGAGCGGCGAGCATACCGCTCTTGATCGCGGAGTGAATTCCCTTTAGCCGTTGCGGATTCAGAAGACCGGCGCAATCTCCCGCTAAAAGCACCCCATCGGCGTACATGCGTGGAATTGCAAAATAACCGCCCGCAGTGACGGTCTTCGCGCCATAACGAATCATCTTCCCGCCATTGAGTAGTTTTGCGACGTATGGATGTGTCTTGAAGCGCTGAAACTCCGCATGCGGATCGATCAACGGGTCTTTGTAATCAAGACCTGTCACATAACCGATATTCACGACGCGGTTTTGCATTCCGTAGATCCAACCGCCGCCATAAGTGGACGTGTCGGAAGGAAAGCCGAGTGTGTGGGTGACGCGTCCGGTTGGGTATCGATCGTCAGGTAGTTCCCACAGCTCTTTCACGCCGAGGCTGTAGACCTGCGGATCGCATCCTTCGTCTAATCCGAGTCGTTCGATAAGTTGCTTTGTGAGCGATCCGCGTGGTCCTTCGCCGAGGACCGTGACTTTCGCACGCAAATCGACGCCGGGTTCGTAGTTAGCTTTACGCTTCCCTTCTTTGTCTATGCCCTTATCGCCTGTCCGCACTCCGAGCACTCGATCATTCTCGTCGTAGAGCAGATCGGCGCCAGGAAACTCGGGGAAAATATTTACGCCCGCCTCTTCACACTTCTCGCCCAACCATGCAGTCAAACGATTGAGCGAAACAATGTAATAGCCGTGATTCTTTAGTGGCGGTGGCGTGATCGGTGAACGTAACGCGAGTTTCGGTGTGAGATAGAGAAAGTGATCTTCTTTCACAGGAGACTCGAGCGGCGCGCCCTGTTCCTCGAAATCAGGAATCAGTTCGCGCAGCGCTTTCGGGTCCATCACTGCGCCGGACAGTATGTGTGAGCCAACGGTCGATCCTTTTTCGATCACCGCGATTTCAATGTCGCCGAGGGATTTGTCTTGTTTGACGAGTTGTGCGAGGTGGAGCGCACCGCTGAGATTGGCCGGGCCTGCACCTACGAAAACAACATCAAACTCCAGAGTTTCGCGTTCCATGTCCACAGATTACACAGATCTCACAGATTGGAGCAATCGGCGTAATCTGTGTAATCTGTGAATATGCCTAACCATTTAATCAACGAAACCAGCCCTTATCTGCTTCAGCATGCACACAATCCGGTCGATTGGCATCCGTGGGGCGACGAAGCGTTCGAAATCGCGCGACGCGAGAACAAGCCTGTTCTACTCAGCATTGGCTACTCGGCCTGTCACTGGTGTCACGTGATGGCGCATGAGTCGTTCGAAGACGAAGAGATCGCGAAGCTCATGAATGAGTATTTCGTGAACATCAAAGTCGATCGCGAGGAGCGGCCGGATCTTGATCAGATCTACATGAACGCTGTCCAGATGATGACACATCACGGTGGTTGGCCGATGACGGTGTTTCTGACGCCCGAGGCAGTTCCCTTCTACGGTGGCACCTATTTTCCGCCTCACGATCGCTACAACATTCCGGGTTTTCCGAGAGTTCTGATCGGTGTTGCCGAAGCGTATCGCGATAAACAGGACGAGATACGCGAGACCGGAGCTTCGTTGATCAATGAACTTCGACGTTTGAGTGAGACAGGCGGTTCCGATCATCCGATCGAGACTGAGTTGCTCGATGCAGCCTACGTCGGCGTGGTGCGCAATTACGACTCTATCAACGGCGGTTTCGGTGGCGCGCCAAAATTCCCACCGGCAATGACGCTCGAATTCCTGCTACGCACGCACGTTCGCACCGGCAACGCCGAAGCACTCGAGATGGTGAAATACACGTGTCGCAAAATGGCAAATGGTGGCATATACGATCAGCTCGGCGGCGGATTTCATCGTTATTCAACTGACGCCAGGTGGCTTGTGCCTCACTTCGAAAAGATGCTCTACGACAACGCTCTACTTTCGCGGCTCTATCTTCATTATTTTCAAGTCAGCGGCGAACAATTTGCGCGCGAAACTGTAGAAGGAATTCTTGACTACGTAGTCCGCGAGATGACGCATCCAGACGGCGGTTTTTATTCAACGCAGGACGCCGATTCGGAAGGCCACGAAGGAAAGTTTTTTGTCTGGGATCTAAAAGAAATCCAGCAGACGTTGGCTGAAAAAGATACCTCACTCTTCGCTTCTTACTACAACATCACCGATTCGGGAAATTTTGAAGGAAAGAATATTCCAAACGTCACTCGGTCAAAAGAAGAAGTTGCGAAGTCGCTCGGAATTTCCGAAGCGGAGCTTGAGGCATCGCTGAAAGAAAGCCGTCGCAAATTGTTTGAGTTACGCGAGTCGCGCATCAAGCCGGATCGGGACGAAAAAATACTCACCGCATGGAACGGCTTGATGTTGGCGAGCTTTGCTGAGGCTGGCGTGATCTTAAATCGTCCTGACTACACAGACGCTGCGCGACGAAACGCTGAGTTTGTTCTTGCGAACCTGCGCGAGGATGGAATGCTGCTGCGCACATGGAAAGACGGGCGCGCAAAGTTCAATGCTTATCTTGAAGACTACGCGTTTCTCAGCGAAGGTCTGTTGACGCTGTTTGAGACGACAGGAGAACTGCGTTGGCTGAAGGAAGCGTTGCCTCTGACTGACCGCATGATTGAAGAGTTCTGGGACGACGAGAGCGGTGGATTTTTCTTCACGGGGAAGAGTCACGAAAGCTTGATCGTACGCGCAAAGGATTACTTTGATAACGCGACTCCTTCCGGTAACTCAGTGGCAGCCATCGTCCTGCTTCGACTCGCGGCCCTTACCGGTCGTGACAACTACCGCAATCTCGCAACGGCAGTGCTGCGTGAAATCGGCGATCAGGCCCGGCGCTATCCATCCGGCTTCGGTTATGCACTCTCGGCGGTTGATTTTCTACTCTCGACGCCAAAGGAAGTGGCGATCATCGGGAACGACCCCGCCGATATACGTCCTCTGCTGAGCGAAACCTGGCGAAAATACATTCCCAACAAGGTTGTGGCGGGTGGTATTGGGGATGCTTCTGAAGGCGCCGAACTGACCCCATTGCTTGCGAACCGAACGCTCGTAAACGGATCAGCTACGGCTTACGTCTGTGAACATTTCACCTGCAAGCTGCCAGTGACCGAGGTAAGTGCCCTCGCCGCACAGCTTTAGACAGGATTACAAGATTCGCAGGATGAGCAGGATTGAGTCTTGTTCATCCTGAAAATCTTGTGAATCCTGTCCCTTAATGACTTGACGCCAACCCGCTGGCAGGTCTATATTTACCCTCGTGCCCAACAATGTTGGCACCATACCAAGAGCGCAAAACCAATCCACCAATTTTGTTAGATAGATCTTCTGTTTTCGGAAGGATCGCCCCAGACATGCTGAAAACCAACTGGAGGAGCACCGCTCTCATGGCAGCCATCTCTGTCGTGAGCGCTATTTTGTTGTTGGCCGCGGTTATCACCACCATTGACCTCGCCCTTTTCAAAGACGTAGGGATCGGCTCATGGCTGTTGCTTATCCTCATCACGATAGCTTCGAGCCCACTCACCGTTCGCGTAACCAGTAACGACGGCATCCTCAGAAGCAGAGAGTCGATAGCCGACTCGTTTGTCCTGCTGGCCGTTATGCTCTACGCGGTTCCTCCCTCAAACGCTACCGGCCCGGCGGTTCTCCTGGCAGCCTTGGTCGCATTAGTTTCCACTTACCGAATCGCAACCAATCGTGAAGTGCTACTCAAGACCGGCATGGCCATAGTCTCGACTTTCGTTGCGGCCTCGTTTTACGGAGCACTCATTAACTTGTTCGCCGGTCAGAACGAAGTGCCGGCTCAGGGTGCTCTCCCGCTAAACGTCCTTTTGATCCCACTACTTGTCCTCGCAACTCTGCAGTATGCCTTGAGCACAATTGCGACGGCCTGGTGTTTGAGTTTTGAAGCCGGGAAGTTCACGCTTATTCCGACTCCGGAAACAGTTGTTTGGACACTGACCACAAAGCTCGCCGGCGCGGCTTCGGCAGTACTGTTCTACACGGCAGTCTTTAACGAGAGTGTCGCTCACGCAATTCTCGGTTTGCTCATCTCCGCCCTCATGTATCTGCTTTATCGCTTTAACGAGCGACGTCTTGAAGAAACCCGGCTCGGTGAGGCCGAAAGACGTCAGCATGCGGAAGAGATGGCGACCATTCACATGAACACCATCGAGTCGCTGGCAATCGCGATCGACGCGAAGGACCAAACGACTCACGGTCATGTGAGACGCACACAGATCTACGCCCAGCAGATGGGACGCCTGTTCAAGGTTACCGAATCAGAAATTCGCGCACTGCATGCGGGTGCGTTGCTTCACGACATCGGCAAACTAGCTGTGCCTGAATACATCCTCAACAAACCGGGCAAACTCACTGAAGCCGAATTCGCAAAGATGAAGATCCACCCAGTCGTTGGTGGCGACATCCTCAAACGCGTCAACTTCCCTTACCCGGTCGAGGAGATTGTTCGTTATCACCACGAGAAATGGGATGGTAGCGGTTATCCAAAAGGTCTCAAAGGCGAAGCGATTCCACTCGTCGCGCGGATCATTTCGGTAGTTGATTTCTATGATGCGACGCGTTGCGATCGTCCTTACCGCAAAGGGATGAAACGCGAAGAGTCACTCGCGCTTTTGCGCAGCATGGTCGGTAGCGCGTTTGATCCGAAGGTGGTTGAAACCTTCATCGAGCACGTGGAAGAGTTTGATCGGATGATCGACTCGCAGGACATCCAGGAGCAGGTTGATTCGACGCCTTCCGTGGATACTCAAACAAGCACGAAGCCAGATGCCGGTTTGGCGCCCGACATTCTTGGTGTTGCTGAAGAAGTTTCGCCGTTCCGATCAATCAGTGACGCGCAACGTGAAGTTTTTGCACTCCACGAAATCGCACAGACGATCGGTTCGTCGCTCAACCTCAGCGATACAGTGACCCTCGTTGCGAACAAGCTACGAGCAATCGTGCCTTTCGACACGTGTGTGATTTATCTGGTTGATGATCCTTCAGGCAAAGCGATTGCCGCGCATGTCGTGGGTGAGGAAGTGGAATTGTTCAAACGCCGGCGCATCAACATTGGCGACGGGATCACCGGTTGGGTGATAGCGAATTCACGTTCGATGTGCAATGCCTCGGCTGAATTGGACATGATCGGCATTCCAGATGAAGTCGTGAAACGCTTTCGCGGGGTTTTGGTCTCGCCATTACAGCGCGAAGACGGTGCCTTTGGCGCTATCTCGTTGTATTCGCAAAGCCGAACGTCGTACAGCACTGAACACGTTCGGCTGCTCGAATCCGTTTGCCAGCACGCGTCGAGCGCTCTCAACAATGCGCTCACGTACGAGAGGACACGCGAGAGTGCTCTTGTCGATCCTTTGACGGATCTGCCGAATGCGCGCGGGTTCTACATGATGCTCGAACAACGAATCGCCGAGTGCCAACGCATGAACAAGGAGCCACTGGCGGTTGTGTGTATGGACATCGACGACTTCAAGGTCGTGAACGACCAGTATGGACACTCTATTGGCGACCGTTTACTGGCGAGTGTGGCAGGTGTT
>DASTVU010000656.1:0-3916 GCA_035758935.1 Pyrinomonadaceae bacterium
CGTCTCAAACTCAGCAAACTCGGGCGCAAACGAGGCTCCATTCTCCCCTGCAACCACATCCAAATGCTTCAAACCTGGCGGAAACTGATACCACTCCGTCGCCCGAACTGCTTCGAGCTTCGCCTGTAACTCCGGTTGCAGAACCGCGCAGTCTACGACATCACACACGAGTCTTGATCCACGTTCGTAGTAGCCAATCGTGCGCTGCTCCTCATCGATCTGCCACGTCGCGCGCATCCGGTAGCGCCAGTTGTTCGGTGAAGGCGTGACGACAATCTCCGGAATAGTCTCGAGACGCGCAATGCGGTGCAAACAATCGCGAATGATCTCCGCCTTAGCTGCGAGCTGAGCTTCGTATGTGAGTTGCTGAAAGTCACAACCACCACAGCGGCCGAAGTATGGACACGGCGGCTCAATCCTCAACGGCGAAGGCGCAAGGATCTCTTCAATCGATGCAAACAACACATTCCCCTGCTCGCGTTCAACTCGTACACGCACGCGATCGCCGGGCGCCGCAAGAGACACAAAGACAGTCTTCCCTTGCGCATGGGCCAATCCCATTCCCCCCGGAAGAATTCTCTCGATCTCAACCTCGAAACTCATACATAAAAGAGGCTGAGTCGCGGCACACAGAAGTGTTCGCGCAAGCGCTTCAGCAACAGATTCTCGAAGGTTTGTTTGTAAACCGCAGCTTCCATCTGACTACGATAAGGTTTTAGTTGTTCCTTGATTCCGTTTTTCAACTCTTCAATTGCGTTTGAACTCACGACGGATAACATCGAGTCGTTGAGCATTCGCTCGAGACCGGTCAAAGAATCTTCGAGTTTGCGCGTGTCGAGCGTTGTGCTGCTCGTAAAATCTTTTTCGATATCGTCAAGCAAGGCTATAGCCCTCGTCAGCGCCTCCGAAAGATCGTCTTCCTGTTTTCTCGACTTGGCGAGTTCGGATAAAGCCTTCCGACTGCGCCCGAGATGTTCAGTGATCGCCGCCAACGAAAACGGCGTTTTATCAGATTCAGTCTCAGGCTCGGGAGCATCAGTCGCAGCGCCGACATGAGACTCGACCCACTCCGCAAACTGCGCCTCAACCTCTTCCTGACAATACAGCAAAGTCTTGACGGTTCGCTTGCGTGGCTTCGATTCGTAGGAGTCAAACGACTTCTCTACGCCACGAAGAACAATGTGTAATGGAATTCCCTGCTGTTTCCACGTCTCCATCAAAGCCCAGTCGATCGGACTCAGAAAGAGATGCTTACCGCGTCGCCTGACAAATGCGTCTTCGATTTCGGTGAAATAGTTGAAGTAATTCAAACCTGACGAGTTCTTTCATACACCAGACGCAAACCGTCCAGCGTGAGCGTGCTATCAACTTTCTCGATAAACCTCGACGCGTTTGCGATGACCGGCGCAAGTCCCCCAGTGGCTATTACACGTGGCCTCGTGCTCATCTCTTCGATCATCTTTTCCAACACACCATCAACCAAACCTGCATAGCCATGATAAAGACCGGATTGCATCGCGCCGACTGTTGACGATCCGATGGCCTTCTCAGGACGCTTAATCTCAACTCGCGGCAACTTCGCCGCACGCAGAAACAAAGCTTCAGCAGAGATCATTAGCCCGGGTGCAATAACACCACCAAGATACTCGCCGGCAGCGTTAACTGCATTGAATGTGGTCGCGGTGCCAAAATCAACGACGATGCAAGGCGCTCCATACTTCGTCACAGCCGCGACTGCATCGACAATCCTGTCAGCGCCGACATCCGCCGGCGCTTCATACAGAATCTTTAACCCCGTATCCACAGTGTGGTTGACGAACAGCGGCGTCAACTGGAAACACTCCTGGACCATACGCGTAAGCGTCTGGTCCAAAGGCGGCACTACTGACGCAATCACAACAGCCTCAATTTTGGTGAGATCAACGTTCGTGCTTTCGAAGAGATTACGCAAATCAGCGGCGTACTCGTCACCACCTTTATCGTGATCGGTGACCATTCGCCACTGAGCGATCAAATCCTCGCCTTCGAAGACTCCAAAGGTGATGTTGGTGTTTCCGGCGTCAATCACCAGCAGCATTGCGAATCGAATACCTCCCTGGAGTACGGTAACTTGTTACCGCTTTGGTAAAAGTACTAAAGCGCCAACAAGTTGGCGCACTCCAAAGAGGCGTCCAACCTCTTCGGGTCATCTTTCCCTGCTAAAACCTCTTCGATCAGATCGGCGGCGCGTGACGGGCCGTTTTCCTGCTTCAACTCTCTGCTCACTGCGAGGGCGCGGCTGGCATACGAAGGCTGCGTGAGTAACGCATCAAGCTCCGCTGCGACTCTCGGTGCGAAGTATTTGTTGCGATAGATCGTTCTACTCGTGCCGGCTTTACGCGCGTGTTCCGCATTGTCTGCCTGGTCAAACGCAAAGGGAACGATCAGCGTCGGCACGCCGGCCAACAAACCTTGTGAAGTTGTGCCGACGCCTCCGTGATGGACCACCGCACAGGCTTTCGGCAGCAATGATTGATACGGAGCGTAGTCGAGCGCGATCATTCCTTCGGGAAGCGACTGAGGCAGGTTACGCTCGTCACCAATCAGCAACACCGCCCGGCGGCCAAGACTTTTTGCGGCCTGAATGCTTTCCTGAAAGAAATCGCGAGCCACCCAAACAGCCGACGAACCCAACGTGAACACGATCGGCGGCGGTCCGTTCTCCAAAAAGTGCGTCAGCACCGGCGGAACCGGCGCGTCATGATTACCGTCGTAAAAACAAAAGCCTGTAATCTCAGCCTGTTTGGGCCAATCTGGTTGCGGTTGGGCAAACACTCTTGAAAACAATGCGAGGATTAGAGCCGGGGAATGCTGGCCCTCGAACATTGGATTGCCATAGTCTTGGATTCCGAGCTCATCGCGAAACGCGGTTACGGCTTTTGCCTTGTACGTGCTCATCGTGAGTCGAAGTAAAAATCCCATGACACCAGGACCAAGCACGCTGAGCTTTGTAAACCACTGCCAGTACGGTGGCATCGGCGGATCGTAGGCAGAGAAAAACGAGAGCGGCGCCAGCAAGGTCGAGATCCAGGGCATTCCTGTTTTTCGACCTACGAGGGGACCAGCGGGTGCGGCTGGGTGAGTGACCAGCAGATCGGCGCCGGCAACTGCCGGAAGCAAATCGGCGTAACTCTCGCGCACAGCAGGAAAGACAACTTCTTCGGTGAGGAAGCGTGGTCCAGTCTTCGGCTCCATGATCTTTTCGATCAGTTCCATGCCTTGTTGTTTTGGCTCAGCGATGTGTGGGCGCACCGGCACGAACTCGACTCCGATGCCTTTAACCTTTTCGCGATAGCCCTCCATCGTCGCGATAACAGGCTTGTGACCGCGACGCTGCAACTCCATCGCAATCGCCATGTATGGATGAATGTCGCCGAAGGAACCGAACGTGTTCAGGATGATGCGCTTGGACATGTTTCTAACTTGGTCTGACGCTGTGGACGTCACCCGCTCTCACAAGCTTGATTTCATCGTTCGCAGTGCGCAGACGTAACGCACCGTCGCGCTCGATGCCGCAGGTTGTGCCCTGCCACACATCATCGCCATTGCTGACCTGGACCAGCCGGCCAAACGCGTAAGACGATCTGCTGGACCATGCGTTAACTATCGACTCCGGACCGGCAGACTCATTCAGGAGCGCATACCAGTGCGTTATCCAACGCAACAGACTGGTTAGCAGCGCTTCACGATCAGCGGGCCGCCCTGTGGCTTCCGAAACTGAAGTCGCCATGCCGGCCAGTTCCGAGGGGTAGGCGTTTTCAGTGAGATTGATCCCGATCCCGACAATCACCGCACGCCCAGATGGGGTCTCGATTGCCTCGGCGAGGATGCCGCAGATTTTTCGTTCACCTGAAAGAAGATCGTTGGGCCACTTAAT
>DASTVU010000657.1:0-2235 GCA_035758935.1 Pyrinomonadaceae bacterium
CGTTGTCGGAGTTGGCGCGGAATGCATAGTTCGGCGCGACGAGCAACACGCGTGGTCCGCTACGATCGAAACGGACGATGGTACTGCTACCGAGTTGACCGCGATCGAGTCCGATGTCGTTCGAGCCGATGCCCGCGGGCAACGACTCGACGTACAGGAACTCGTTGTTCCACTTGTCGATCTCGAGCCAGATCTTTCCGGCTTTCGCGTCCCAGTAAAAGCTGAAGAAGCCGGGGAACTTCTCCATGCCTTTTACTTTATCCGTGATTGTTTGTGCCTGTACTGAAACACAAAACAAGAACACGGATAAAAAGAATCCAAGACGTTTCATATCTGCTCCTATGATGATTGTCTACTCCGAGGACTTTGTTTCAGTCCTCAGCGAGGACAAAGTTTGGGAAGTCTGCGAACACCCAGTCGTATTTGAGTGTGCGATAGATGATTCCCAGGAATTTGCGGGCTGTAGCGATGATTGCTTTGCCCGCGCCTTTCTTTGTCTTGATTCGTTCGTAAAAGTTTTTCAAGTAAGGACTGTAACGAACGGCTACCAGGGTACATTGGACCAGGGTGGTGCGTCCGAGCTTCGACCCTCGTTTCGTAATGCGGCCGTGATGCACCGTTTCGTTAGAGTTCGCCACGCGCGGCACGAGTCCAAAGTAACTGGCCAACTTGTCTTCACCCGCAAAGTCGGAGATCTCGCCGATCACACTCAACAACACAGCTGCTGATTTATCGCCGATGCCTTTAATACTCGTTAGGTTTCGATGTCCCACGAGACGGCGACCATGTTCAGCGAGCTGGCGGTCCAGCCGCTTGATTCCTTCGTTGAGCGACCCGATCTGACTGACGATCACTTCCAACTCCGCTCGAGTCAGCTCGTCCCAACTGCGAGCCACGGCCGCATTTAGCCCTTTCACACTACTGAACGAACTTTTCTTGCTTTTGATGCCGGCCGCTACATGCAGCGCGTGCAGCTTGTTGATGAGCGTGGTGCGCAGCTTTATTAACTTGTCGCGTGTGTGCGCCACCGAGTTAAGTTGTGCATGGGCTGGTTCCTTCAAGCGCGACTGCGGCAGCATTTCCTTGCTCAAAAACAGCGCCAATGTGCGCGCATCGTGCCGATCAGTCTTCTTCACGCTCTTGCGGATCACTTCGAACTGGTTCGGATTAACTACCACCACCTTGCTCACCAGATCCTTGATCGCCTCTTTGAAATGCCGCGTGTTGCCAGTTGCTTCCACTGCGATCTCGTCCGTGACCGCTAGACTCGCTTGAAACTTCACCAACTCTTTCAGGTCAAACGTGCCCATCTCTTCCCTACCGTTCGGGTCCAAATAACACGCCGTCAAACTATTGCTGTGCAGGTCTACTCCAATGAATCTCATCTGTGATTTCCTCCAGTTGTTTGCCTGGAGTAGACTTTCTGTTGCGGCGGTCACCAGCCTCCTATTCAGGGTCAACGTGCCCTACGGTGGCGCTTCGGTCAAAGGTCTGATTAGTCTCCTTAACGTGGTCAATTGCCACAGAGAGATGATCCAGCCTACGACCTATCTACTCCAGTTACTCCTGTGCCAGGGTTAACTGAAGTTTACCGCCGCACTTCCTCATCATGCCGTCTCCTTATTTCAACCAGGGTTTCGCTACATGGTCGCCAAATTCTTCCAGAAATTTTTCAAGCTGTCGGTACCGCCAAACAGAGTGGTGAAATTAGTAGAGTCAACCATCACAATATCGCCCGCACGCTCGCCTGCCGGCGGCAGCCAGAGCAGGCAGTTAAATTCAGTGTTGCCTTCAGCGGTGAAGGGGTGTGGTCGCTTAGAGTCAATCGGCTGACGCGCGAGCACCTGCACGGACTTTCCGTCATTATTGGTCAGCTCGTAATGAGGCAGATGTGGATGAAAGTTGAGCGTGGGAACATTATTAAGCAGGCCGAGCTTATCGAGATCTCTAAAAGCCGTCAGAGGTGCGATGTCGCGCGTACCTTCGACGAGTGCCGGCCGCAAACCCCAACGGTTCCAAACCGGGATATTCAACGCCTTGCTCAGCGAACGCGCGTACGAACTGAAGCGCTGTTGTCGCGGCACCAGCGCATCGCCGTGATGCTTGTATTCAACCTGGCGCTGCTCAAGATCGTCGGTGAAGCCAACGTCATGATGTGGGGCGTGGAGCAAACAAGTGCCTTCACGTTCTAACCACGCGTTGATTGCTTCTATTTCTTCCGGTGAAGCTTCTTCA
>DASTVU010000658.1:0-6428 GCA_035758935.1 Pyrinomonadaceae bacterium
ACGTCGGTGCGATAACGACTGATCGCCGACTCTCTTGCGCTATGGCCCATCTCTTTGCGAAGTTTCTCGTCAGTGAGTAGACGCGCGGCGTCCGCAGCCATCTTGTCGACGTCGCCGACCGCGCTGAGATAACCAGTTTCACCGTCTGTCACGACTTCCGGAATCCCGCCCACGCGCGAGGCAATCACTGGGGCTTCACACGCCATCGCTTCCAGAGCTGCAAGTCCAAACGACTCCTGATCTGAAGGCAACAGCAATACGTCTGACGCTGAAAGATAGTCAACGATGCGCGGTTGTTTACCGACGAACGAACATTGATCGAAGATACCTAGACAACGCGCGCGATGCTCGCAATTCGTCCGCTCACTGCCGTCACCGACCATTATCAAACGCGTCTTAACACCCTTTTTCAAAACACGCGCGAGAATCTCGACGCAATCAACCGGTCGCTTTACGGGTCGAAAGTTTGAGACGTGAATCAGCAAAGGTTCGTTTTGCGGCGCCAATGTTTTGCGCAGGTTTTCGACTTCGAGGCGTTTGTAGTCGTACTGGCAAACAAAGTTTGGAATCACTTTGATATCGTCAAAGTGGAAAATCTCGCGCGTGGCTTCTTTCAGATAATTCGAGATCGCCGTCACACCATCAGACTGCACAATGCCATAGCGCGTGATCGGCAGATAAGATCGGTCCGCACCAACGAGCGTGATATCAGTTCCATGCAGCGTGGTAACAACCGGCAGACGCCGGCGGGGCTTGAGCGACTCGCGTGCAAGGATTGCGCTGATCGAATGTGGAATCGCGTAATGGACGTGCAGCAGATCGAGATTCTCTTCTTCAGCCACCGTTGCCATTTTTGTAGCGAGTGCGAGTGTGTACGGCTGATGCTCAAACAACGGATACGACATCATCTCGACTTCGTGGAAACGCACGTGCTCGTTGAGTTCGGTCAAACGAGTTGGCAACGATGAAGAGATGAAGTGAACGGTGTGACCGCGTGTTGCGAGTTCTTTGCCGAGTTCGGAGCCGACGATACCACTGCCGCCGTAGGATGAATATACCGTGATGCCGATGTTCATTGCGCTTTCAAAGTACCAAGCACAAAGTTCAAGTTCAACCCAAAAAAGTTGAGGCAGGCGACCCTCGCTATCGCCTGCCTCTATCTCAACTTGACTCACCTTCTGAGAGGGGGGCAAGTGAGGGCGGGAGTATATGCCTGCTCCGGATTTTTAGCAATGATTCCTGCAACCTTGGGCGGGCTTTTGTATAAGAAAGATTTAGGGTTGTGATAAGCGTACGCTTTCGCACGTTCCGGTTAACTGCGAGTGTTCAGGAAAAAGGCTATAATGTGACCACGAATAGAGGAGTTAGAAATGCCGAAGATTAGTGATATTGAAGAGACCCCGAATCCGAATGCCGTTAAGTTTATTCTTCGCGAACCGGTGAGCAATGGTGTCGCACGGCAATACGGTTCCGTGGACCTGGCTGTAAATGATCCGCTTGCGAAGTCGCTGTTTGATATTGGACATGTTGTGTCGGTTTTTTACATGGACCGCATGATTACGGTCGAGAAAGACGACGAAGGCGACTGGGATGAGTTGTTACCGGCTCTCGCCGTACCGATACGAGCGGCCGAAGCCGTCAACGGATCGGCGGCCGCGGCAGCAGCGGCGGCGGTTGGTGGTCCAATCGCGGCAGTAACGAGTGACGATCCACGGTTGTTAAAAATCAACGAAATCCTGGATGAAAAGGTCCGCCCTGCGTTAATGGGCGACGGCGGCTATCTCGAAATCATGGGCCTCACCGACCACACCCTGAGCATCCGCTACCAGGGCGCCTGCGGCAGCTGCCCCAGCTCCCTCACCGGCACACTGATGGCGATTGAAAGCATGCTGAAACAGGAAGTGGACCCTGAGCTGGAAGTGATCGCGGTGTAAATCTCGGCCAGAATTGGCGCTGGAGCACGTACTGTAGGGGCGGCCCTCCGTGGCCGCCCTTGGTTTAAATCGTGTTCGCCAAACCCAAGATTGTCGCCTCTTGAATTCCGTATGCTCAACCGAGGGCGGCCACGGAGGGCCGCCCCTACAGTACGTTCCGCAGCGTCCAATCATTTTTGGAACCGAACTCCTCCCCATACGTGTGACAATCCGGCTATATCCATCCCGCGTTGCACCTACAGGAGTATTTATGCGCCTACCCTTCGCCGCAATTGCGTTGAGTGTTTGTTTTAGTGTGTTTGCCTCTGTCACGCTCGCCCAGCCCAAAAAACCGAAAGCTAACAACGAAGAAGCGGAGGCCGAGGCGGCACAACAGCGTACGGTCGCGATTTCGCTCGTCACGAGTCTCGCCGATGAGGCGCGGAGTTTTAAGGATCAAACGAGGCGAGCGCGTGTGCAGGCACGAGCGGCGGATGTGCTCTGGGATACGGATCCTGAGCGGGCGCGGGAGCTTTTCCGGCGCGCATGGGAAGCTGCCGAGATCGTCGATGCTGAAGCAGCGAAGAAACGCGCGGAAGAGATGAGACGGATGGAAGCAGAGGGCGGGCAAGTCGTCGTGCGTGGTGGCCCAGATCTGCGGAGTGAAGTGCTGCGACTGGTGGCAAAGCGTGATCGCAAACTAGGCGAGGAGTTTCTCAAAGCCCTCGATGAAGCGGCTGAGAAAGAACGAAGTGAGGCCGCGACGAATCAGCGAAATAATCCCGGCAGCAGGCTTGGTGGGTCACAGCGACTGCAACTGGCACGACGGCTCGTCGAAGATGGTGAAGTTCAACGTGCGCTCGAATTCGCAACTACGGCGCTCAATAGCGTGACCCCTGATTCCATCTTCTTTCTCTCAGCCTTGCGCGAGAAAAATGCGCAACTCGCCGATGCGGCATTTACTAACCTCCTTGCCCTTGCCGCACGCGATCCAAATTCCGACGCCAACACAGTTTCCGGTTTGTCGTCGTACCTGTTCACGCCATTTCTTTACGTGACGTTCGAAAAAGAGGGTGGATCTAATCAAAGCCGCCAAAGAGGGCCGACACCCGCACCCGAAGTCGATGCGACACTGCGAAATAACTTTCTCAAAGTCGCATTCAACATTCTGATGCAACCTGTTCCGGCGCCCGATCAGGATCGGACCACCTCAGGCCGATCGGGAAAGTATCTGATGATCAAACGTTTGCTCCCGCTCTTCGAGCAGTACGCCGCGGATCTCGCGCCGAATTTACGAACGCAAATGACGGCACTTGCTTCGTACGTGCCGCCCGACATGCAACAGGGCGAGAATCGCGCGGTGAGCGTCGGGATTCAGCCGGAGTCGTCAGAAGGCGATCCTTTGCAACGCATGCAGGAACGATTGGACCGTGCAAAGACTTCGGACGATCGCGACGCGATTTACGCCGACTATGCAGTAGCACTCACACAGGACGGCGATCCGCGTGGGAAAGATCTGGTCGATAAGATCGAGAACACAGAACTGCGCAAGAGCGTCAAAGCCTATACCGATTTTCAACTCGTCCAGGTCGCAATTCGAAATAAAGACGTCGCCGAGGTCTCTCGACTCGTCAAATCAGGCGAGCTTACGAGTATTCAAAAAGTATGGGCGCTGACCAGCGGCGCAAAGCTGGTAATCGCGTCGGAGCGTTCGCGTGCTGCTGACCTGCTCGAAGAGGCACTTGCCGAGAGCCGTCGCATCAGTGCAAGCGATCCGGATCGCGCGAGAGCGCTCACGGCTGTGGCCGTTGGGTTTGGCGAGATCGATCGCGTGCGTTCATGGGAGATTCTCGGTGAAGTAGTAAAGGCGGCCAACAGTGCCGAGGCCTACACAGGCGAAGATAGCCGGATCTCTTCACGACTACAGACCAAGTTTATGGTGGTGATGAACAACAGCACCGCTGAAGACTTTGACTTGCTCGCGGTTTTCAGGCATCTTGCACGCGCCGATCTACTTCGAGCAATTCAGCTCGCAAAAACTTTCACCGGCGAAGCTCCTCGGGCAGTGGCAACCCTTGCGATCGCGCGTTCCGTGCTCGAGAAACGAAAAGACGCAGCGTAGATCAGCCACAGATTTCGCAGATTTGTAGGAGTGGAAAGCATGAAAGAGTTCTGGATTGTTTTGTGCTTACTGGTATCTGCAAACCTCACTCACGCGCAAACGAACGATACTTCGAAATCAGCGGCGCCCGCTAAAGCCCCGGCAGCGAACTCTGCCGCCTCATCGGAAGAGGATCTCAGACTCAGAGAGCGTCGCGCCAAAGCCCGCGCTCTGCTGGTCTCGCTCTCAAGCGATGCACGCGCGTTTCACGACCAGATGCTGCGAGCCAGATCACTCGCTCGCATCGCTGATGCACTCTGGCGAGTCGACGCAGAGCAAGGTCGATTGCTATTTCGCAAAGCATGGGAAGCGGCTGAAGTCGCCGATTTGGAAAACGATAAAAAGCTCCAGGAAGAGATTAATAGAGTGAAATCTATCACGGGCGGCGGCTACGCCATTAACACGCCGCCCAACATTCGCCAGGAAGTGTTGCGGCTGGCGGCACGGCATGAACGGGTTCTCGCTGAGGAGTTTCTCGAAAAGTATAAGGCGCAAAAACTTGAAGCCGCGAATTCGGCGACGTCGGGAAAGCCGAATCCGACTCGTCTTAATGAAGCATTGAGTGAGCGCATCGGAGTAGCGTCGCAATTGCTTCACATCGGTGAGACTGATCGTGCTCTCGAGCTCGCTGACCCGGTACTCTCGCTGATAACGATGCAAACCATCAACTTCCTCTCAGACGTGCGGGACAAGAATGCAGACGTCGCCGACAAACGATACGCGGCGTTACTCAACAGTGCAGCAAACAATCCCCAGGCAGACGCCAACACAGTGTCGCTGCTCTCTTCGTATATCTTCACGCCTCACCTGCTTGTGACGTTCACCAGCGGCGGCGGCAGTTCGAGTTCGCAGAATTCGCAGACGATCACGCCCGCAGCGGTGTCGCCGGAACTGCGAAACATGTTCTATCAAGTAGGCGGGTCGATTCTGTTACGCCCATTACCTGCCCCCGGGCAGCCGGACCAAACGTCAGCGGGTGTAGAGGGGAAATACCTGGTTATTAAACGATTATTACCGTTCTTCGAGCAGGGCGCTCCGGTGGAAACGGTTGAGGCGCTTCGTACTCATTTGAACGCCTTGAATAGCGTAGTGTCCGAGGACACGCGCCGTCGCGATGATGATTGGGTTAACAGAGGCCTCAAATCGGAGAAGCCTGCGACTGATCGCGAACAAAACTTGCTGGATCGCATCGAGCGAGCAAAGAGTTCGGTCGATCGCGATCGACTCTATATCGAGTTAGCTTTCGTCACGTCAAACAAAGGTGAATTGAAAGCGCGGGACTACGTGAGCAAAATCGAAGACTCTGACGTTCGCAAAAGGTTACAGGCGTATATAGACCCGTCACTCGCGATTTACTATGTGGAGAAGAAGAACCCGGACCAGGCGTTAGAGATGGCTCGTAAAGGTGAGTTGAGTCACATTCACCGGACGTGGGTACTTACTAAATGTGCCAGTCTGCTGGCGAAAACTGATCGTGATAAAGCAATGGAACTGATCGGCGAAGCTGAAGCTGAAGCGCGCCGTATTGAAGGCTCGGATCCTTCACTCGCGCGTGGGCTGATTGCCGTGGCGAATGCGATAAAAGAGATCGAACCGCCACGCGTCTGGGATGCGACGTTCGACGCTGTAAAAGCAGCAAACTCCGCTGAAGGCTTCACGGGTGAAGACGGTGAGTTGCTGCTGTCGTTTCAGAGCAAAGGGCAGTCGTCGGCTCGCTCGAGCGACGTTCCTGAATTCGATCTGGATGGGATCTTTAGAGATTTAGCGCTGAAAGATTACGACCGCGCGGTTGAGCTGGCGCGTGGATTTCAAGGTGAAGGACCGCGGGCCGTGGCGACGATCGCGATCGCGCGGGCGATCCTGGAGCCTAAGAAGAAATGATATCTTGTCAATCGTGGAAATCTTCGTAATCCTGTGACAGGATTTGCCGGATTAACAAAATTGACAAGATTTACCTAGCGCTCACGAATAGATATTCATAGGTCGCGTTAGCAACGCGAGGGGATCGTCAACGTTGAGTGCTTCACGCACGTAGAACGGCTCACCAGCCTCAACGCCAATCAATGATCCGAAATATCTCATCCGAAACTCAATCTCGCTCAGAAAACCACGCTGGCTAATTCGCGTTGAC
The DNA here is from genome assembly GCA_035758935.1 of Pyrinomonadaceae bacterium. Classification (GTDB taxonomy): domain Bacteria; phylum Acidobacteriota; class Blastocatellia; order Pyrinomonadales; family Pyrinomonadaceae; genus PSRF01. Next base: position 6,206 of record DASTVU010000658.1, read on the forward strand.
GGCTCCTTCGAGGCCGCGTCGAAAAACTGCGAAGCGTAGGCCTTAATCGCGTCCATCTTCTCATCGACAAACCCAGAAACAGCAACCACAAACGACGGCACAATGCGTCGTGAAAAAAGCGAATGCATGATCGCAGGCATCGGCACTGGCTCCAGTCCCGACTCGTCATCGTATCGCCTCATCGTCGCCAGCCGCGCCGCTTGCCTCACAATCACCGACGTAT
>DASTVU010000659.1:0-27383 GCA_035758935.1 Pyrinomonadaceae bacterium
AATGCCTTATTGTGCATTTTGTGCCTTTTTGTGGCTGATTTAGCGGAAAAGTATCTCGGTGCGGCTGGTGGCCAGGAGTTCGTGGGCGGTTCGGTAGACTTCGGCGACGGAAATATTTGCCACGGAAGGGCTGAAAATGATCCGGTGCTGTTCGCCCACCGGCGTGTAACTGTGCGGATCGGGCCGATCGAAAAGCACGATTACTGGAGTCCCAACTGCTGCCGCGACATGCACCGGCCCCGTATCGTTGGAAATAAAGATCGTGAGACGCGCCTGCGCCGAAGCCAGTTGAGGGATGGTCAACCGATCAAAGAAGATTGTCTTCGGCGGAAAGACCGTCTTCATTTGCGGGACCATCGCTCGCTCCTCCGGTCCCGCGAACACAATGACTCGCACACGATCGTTTCGAATCAGGTGATCCGCAACCTCTGCAAATCTCTCGAGCGGCCAGATGCGTCCGGCGTGCCCGGCACCCGGAAAAAGCCCGACCAGCAACTCTCCCGATTGTGCCTTCTCTTTTTTCAGCAACGCTTCGACGGCCGCGTCATCGGCGGCGCTGGTCTTCAAAACCGGAGTTCTCGATGGATTCTGAATACCGAGCGGTTTTAGCAACTCCAGGTATCGATCGACGAGATGAGCTTCAGTTGGTTCTTTCGCCGGTCGCGGTTTGAAATTGGAAAGGAAATCGAGAGAGCGATTTTCACGACGCGAGTAAAGCCGGTGCGGCGCGCCTGAAAGGAACCCGAGTATGTTCGTCTCATAATAACTGTGCAGGTCGATGACAAAGTCGTACTTTGCTTTGCGGACCTCTGATACAAACTTCGCGACGCGTCCAATCGAAATCAGCGTTGGACCATCCCGCAACCCGACGCGATCCACTTCAAGAATTTCGTTTGCGTAACCCGAAAGACTCAGCAACTCCTTGCCCGGTTTTCCCACTGCCACGGTTATTTGCGCATTTGGAAACCGGTTTCGGATCGCCCGCAACGCGGGCAAACTCATCACGACATCGCCGAGCTGCCCGAAATCAATGACGAGAATGTTACGCGGATCGAACACGGCTAAATGTTTCTTAGATCGATTCCCGTCATCTCAGATGGTTTTTCCAAACTAAGCAGACCGAGCAATGTTGGAGCCACGTCTTCAAGCGCGCCGCCGCTTCGCAACTTCATGCCGATGGATTCTTCATCGATCAAGTGAAATGGCACGGGGTTCGTTGTGTGCGCAGTGTGCGGACTACCGGTAGTGGGATCGATCATCTGTTCGGCGTTGCCGTGATCGGCGGTGATCAGCGTGATGCCACGTGCTTCGCGAATGCGTTTTGTAATCCAACCGAGACACGTGTCGACGTACTGGCAGGCCTCGATCGTCTTATCCAACTTGCCCGTATGGCCCACCATGTCGGGATTCGCAAAGTTGATGACGAAAACATCCGTATCACCTTCGTCGATGCCTCGTAACACTTTGTCAGTAACCTTGAATGCCGACATCTCAGGTTGCAGATCGTACGTCGCGATCTTTGGCGAAGGCACCAGCAGACGCTGCTCACACGGATACTCTTTTTCAACACCACCGTTGAAGAAGTACGTCACGTGCGCGTATTTTTCAGTTTCGGCAAGGCGATAATTGCGCACCTTGAGATCACCCCAGGCTTCCGCCAGCACGTTGCGATGATGTCGTGGCGGAAACGCCACTGGAAGATCGAACGTGTTGTCGTACATCGTGAAGCAGACAAAATGAACACGCGGCCGATCCGAGATCTCAAACTCATTGAAACCCGGTAACGCCAAAGCTCTCGTTAACTGCCGCGCTCGGTCGGGCCGAAAGTTAAAGAAGATCACTGAGTCGTCGTCTTTAATCGTCGCAACCGGTGAACCATCGTTGCGAACAATCGCGATCGGTTCCACAAACTCATCCGTCACACCGCGTCCGTACGAATGATTGATCCCCGCAATCGGATCTGTTGCGCGTTCACCAATCGCTTTCGTCAATAGATCGTAAGCACGCTGCGTTCTCTCCCAACGCTTGTCTCGGTCCATCGCGTAGTAGCGGCCGACGACAGTAGCGATTTCGCCGCAGCCAATCTCGAGCAGTTTTCGTTGCAGCGCGGCGATGTAATGAGTAGCTGACGACGGTGGTGTGTCGCGTCCGTCAAGGAAGCAATGCAGATAGACATGGTCCAGGCCGTGCGCTTTCGCCATCGCCAACAGCGCATAAAGATGCGTAAGGGATGAGTGCACCTGACCATCTGACATGAGTCCCATCAAATGAAGAGCTTTGCCACGCGTCTTCGTACCTTCCATGGCTGCGGTTAGTACCTTATTGCGGAAAAACTCGCCCGTCTCGATTTCGTGATCGACGAGGGAAACGTCCATGCGAATCACGCGACCCGATCCGATGTTGAGGTGCCCGACTTCTGAATTTCCCATCACTCCGGCGGGCAAACCGACACGCGAGCCGTGTGCTTCGAGCAATGTGCTGGGATATTTGTCGGAGAGTTCGTCGTAGAAAGGAGTGGCGGCGAGTGTGATCGCGTTGCCCTCGCGCGATGCCGAATAGCCCCAGCCGTCGATAATAATGAGGGCCAGCGGCCCGCGTTTTTTAGACATTTTTACGGATTATACGGATTGAAAGAACGATTTACGGCCGGGATAGCGTGCGGCGCCACGGAGATCCTCTTCAATGCGAAGTAGTTGATTGTATTTCGCGGTTCGATCGGTGCGCGACAATGAGCCGGTTTTTATTTGACCCGCGTTAGTCGCGACGGCGAGATCGGCGATAAACGGATCTTCAGTCTCACCTGAACGATGAGAAATGATCGTCGTACGCTTGTTTCTCTGCGCCAGCTCAATACAATCCAACGTTTCCGTGAGCGTGCCGATTTGATTGACCTTGATCAGAATCGAATTGGCAACTCCCAAATCGATCCCTTTTTGCAGAAACTTCGTGTTGGTCACGAAGAGATCGTCGCCGACCAGTTGCACCCTGCTTCCAATCTCGTCAGTCAAGAGTTTCCATCCGGTCCAATCGTTCTCCGCCATTCCGTCTTCGATCGAGATAATCGGATACTCCTCGGACCAGTTCTTCCAGTAGGCAACCATCTGGTCGCTGCTTAGTTTTCTCTTGTCACTCTTTTTAAAGACATATTTCTTACCGTCGTAAAACTCGCTCGCCGCCGGATCGAGCGCAAGCAAACAATCGGTGCCTGGCTTGTAGCCCGCCTTTACGATCGATTCGAGAATCGTTTCAACAGCTTCTTCGTTCGACTTCAAATTCGGCGCGAAGCCACCCTCGTCGCCGACACTCGTCGCGTAGCCCTTGCCCTTCAAAACAGACTTCAGTTGATGAAAAATTTCTGCACCGACTCGCAACGCTTCATGGAACGTCTTAGCGCCACACGGAACAACCATGAACTCCTGAAAGTCGACATTATTATCCGCGTGTGCACCACCGTTGACGATATTCATCATCGGCACCGGGAGGGTGCGCGCGTTTGGACCACCGAGATATCTGTAGAGCGGAAGTTCCAGCTGTGCCGCCGCGGCGCGAGCCGTGGCCATTGACACGGCGAGCAACGCATTGGCGCCGAGTTTGGATTTGTTTGGAGTGCCGTCTAATTCGATGAGGGCGCGATCGAGTTCGACTTGATCGAGTGCGTCGAATCCCTGCAAGGCCGGAGCGATCACATCGTTCACATTTTGAACTGCTTTCAAAACCCCCTTGCCGCCATACCGCTTCTTATCGCCGTCGCGAAGTTCGACAGCTTCGTGTTCACCGGTTGAAGCGCCTGAAGGTACTGATGCACGCCCTGTCACACCGTCGGCCAAAACTACTTCCGCTTCTACAGTCGGATTACCCCGCGAGTCCAGTATTTCCCGTGCCAGAACGTGCTCGATCCAGCTCATTCTTTATCTCCCCTTCTCCGTCAGTTTGTTGAATCTCGAGTTTCACGCGCATCACACGGCGCTTCTCGACGCGTTCAATCTTAAAGACCAGACTGTCATGCTGAACTACTTCTCCGGGCTTGAGTACGTGCCCTGCTTCCGTCATCAGAAATCCCCCGATAGTTGTGTAAGACTCCGACTCAGGAACCGAGAGCTTCAGCCGCCGGTTGAGATCGCGCACCGCCAGTCCGCCAGCCAATTGAAACGTCTTCTCATCAATCCGCATGATCTGCTCATTCACTTCCTCGTCGTGTTCGTCAGAGATCTCACCCACGATCTCCTCGAGCAAGTCTTCAAGTGTGATGATGCCTTCGAGTCCGCCGTGTTCGTCGACTACGAATCCAAAATGCATCTTCGCCTTCTGCATCTGGCGAAGCACGTGTTCCAGCCGCGCAGTATCGACGACGTACAGTGGTGGTTGGAGCACATCCTCGAGTTTGAATTTCTCCGGATGAAGCAGATACGGCATCACGTCTTTACTGTGAATGAATCCACAAACGTCGTCGAACGACTCGCGGTATACAGGCAAACGTGAATAGCGATGCTGGTCGAATGCTTTTGTGATCTGTTCGAGATTGCACGTGTTGGGAATTGCGGCCATTTCAGTGCGTGGCACCATCGCTTCGCGCACAAGCGTGTCAGAAAACTCAAACACGCGATGAATCAAACGTCGCTCTTCAGCTCGCAGGTGACCACTCTCGCGCGAAATGTCAATCAGCCGGCGTAACTCGTCTTCTGTGTAGGTTGAGGCATGTTCACCAGTCGTATTGATGCCCACGAGTTGAACAGTGCGCGCACTGGCCCAATCGAGTGCACGAATCGGCAAACTGAAAACACGGTAGAAGAGCTGCATCGGTAGCGCCACCGCCAGAGCAACTCTTTCGGCGAGCGCAAGACCCATTAATTTCGGCGCCTGCTCTCCAAGAACGATGTGTAGTGAAGTGATGATTCCGAAGGCGACACCGATTGCAATAACGTGTCGCGCAGTCTCAGAAAAACCAGATAAAGGTCCTTCCAACAGCCGGGCGATCGCTGGTTCACCAATCCAACCCAAAGCGAGAGAAGCGAGAGTGATTCCCAGCTGACAGGCGGACAAATATGCATTGAGGTTCTGCAGTAGCTGCATCAATCGCTTGGCAGTACGACTTCCCTGGTTAGCAAGAGTCTCAATTCGAGACGCGCGCACGCCGACCAGCGCAAACTCCGCGGCGACAAAAAAGCCGTTAGCTGCGACCAGTAACAGAACCGCAAGCAGTTTTATGGTAATCGCGGTGGCGGAACTCATGTGGGGTGGGAATCATAGCACGGAGAGCCACGCAAGGCAGATTCGGGCGTCACCTTGGAGTGCGCCAACTTGTTGGCGCTTTGGAATATTTACCAAAGCGGTGACAAGTCACCGCACTCCAAGGTGACGCCCGAATCTACTGTTCGTGATGTCAGGGACGAGTCTGCGCGACAGGTGGCCTTAGTGTCCTAAGGACGCACCGGCGGCACGGGCGCGGACTGGACGCCGGTCATGCTTCGAGTGGGCACGAGCAAGCGCCTGATCGACGCGAGGTTCGATGTTGCACTCGGGCTGGCGGCACACTGCAGCTAATTCCGAAACTACAAGATAACGAGCTCTTTCGAGCATCCGTTGTTCACGGAAAGAAAGGGGTTTTAGATTGCTCAGATAAGTTAAGTGCTTGAGCACGTCGGCAACTTCGAAAATATCGCCGGTGCGCATTTTTTCTGAGAATTCCTTGAAGCGATCCTTCCAATCATTAGCGGGGGAGGAAAAATCATCAGCTAGCGCCTTGAAAAGCATGTCACACTCACCCGATGAGATTGGGGCGCGCAGGCCAACTTCTATAGCATTTGAGACTGGAACCAAGACCACAGAGTTATTGGCAACTAGACGAAGCGTATAAAAAGGTAGGAGCTGAGTGCCTATTTGCTTCTGTTCTATTTGCTCGATGGTCCCGATTCCATGATTCGGGTAAACGACTTTCTGGCCGACTTTGAAGCCCACCATGCACCTCCATCGAATTTGAAAATATCAGACTGCGCCGCACGCGCGGGTCTTTGGGGAATTTCCGAGGACGCAGATTGCGTCGAAGCCCTATTTGGTAAGTAGTTGGAGTCTAGCAAGCTATCTTGCGGCTGGTCAAGGTTCGGAAGCCATCCAAAGCAGGCCACAAAAAAGCACAAAAGACACAAAATGATTCTTCCTGGTCATTGTGCTTTTTTGTCTTCCCTATTGCTTTAGCTGATAGTCGACGAGGTTCTCGCAGGGCTTCAGTTCAATCTCAGTTTTCTTTGTTTCCGCCGTGCGACGAAGTTTAGTTCGCAAGGCTACGGCATCAGGTTGTCGAAGCTTTGCAGGATTTGCGATTTGAGGGTCGACGGTTGATTGCGTGAGAGCAAGGTATTTTCCCGGCGGTACATTGTTGAATGTGAATGTGCCGTCGGCGACATCGGTTACAAAGAAACGTAAGACGTCTTCCACTTTGTCGCCATTTGGAATCAGGTAAACAACCGCAGGCGGCGGAAGCGCTGCATCCGTCACCGGCACTGCTCCACGGATCGATGCCGCACCTTCGGCAAGTGTGATGTTGAGATTCGATAAATGCTCCCCTGGCTTAAGCGTGGTCCAGTTTCCGGCAACATCAATTCTTTGCGGCTTTGGACCAGCGCTGGTCATGGTCATCGACTGCAGGTACCAGTAACGCGCATAGAACCGCGGTTCGAATTGATATTTACCAGCCAGCATGTTGCGCAGGCTAAATGTGCCGTTCGAATCTGGCGAAGCTGAACCAGAAACCAGTCGCACTGCTAACGGATCGGCCTTTTCTGATTCTTTGTCAGGACGTCGAAACCGCACCAACATCTCCGCCAGCAAGGGCGGTCGCTTTCCCTGACACTCGGGAGCTTTCGTGGGTTCGAACAGTATCTTCCCACTGATCGAACCCAATGGTTTTGTCACCACCTCGATTCCGGTGACGTCTGCACCTTTGACGGTGATTCTCTTCGGCTCCGAAAAAGCCAGAGTGAATTGAGTTGATGGTGGATTCGCGAACGATTCCTGCGCTACCAGATCGTAATCGCCGTCGCTCAGTCCACTGAAAACAAAGCCTCGCATCATGGGTAGTTGAAGCGTTGTTGCTACCGTGATGCCGCTACCCGCCCGTGTCAGTGTTAATGAGGCATTACCCGGGCCCAAAATTTTTACTGACCCACTGATGCTATGACCGGGCTCACCTCGATAACGAATGTCGACATCAACGTCTTCACCGCTTCTCACACTAACTTCAGCGGCGGTATCACGCGTTGAAGACGGAGCAAAAGTTGGAATGTCCGTTTCATACATGCCGGACGTAGGAATGTAACTGGATCCGCCAGCGCTGACGAGATAAGTTCCCGGTGCGAGTCCGTAAATTCGATAGATACCGCGATCGTCTGTGGGTTGCTCGAAAGCGCCGAAGTTCGGCGTCCTTTGAATCTGCCCTTTCGCATCGCGAATCATGATGGCACGCACTCGAACGGCGATCATTGGTTCCCCAAGGGCATTCGTCACGGTTCCGGTAATTGCTCCTCCTCGAACCATTTCTACACGCGCTGAATCGCCGAGGCGGTAATACTGCGGTGCATCCGGATCACCGGGAGCACTTGTATACGCAGGTGAGTTGGCACTCACTATGTAAAGGTTTGTTTCGAGACCATTCACTCGAAAATTGCCGTCCAAGTCAGTAATGGTGGTACGGTTGATTGCGGCGTTAACCGCCCTCACAAACACTGAAGCTCCAGCCAAAGGTTGGCCACTCTCATTTAAGACTTTGCCGTCGATGGACCCTATTACTGGTCGCTCTGTCGTCCTGGTTCCACTCGTTGGCACTTGTGCGTGCGCGACCACGCATACAGCCAACGCCAGCACAGCAAAAATCAATCGATCGTTAATCATCGCCATTCAAGGCCTCGCCGGTGGAGCATCCATCTCGACTGTAATTGTCAGGTTCGTGGTCGATCCATCCTGAACTGTGACTACTCGCTTAAACACTCGAGCCGGTGCTAGCGGCGTGGTCATACCTATGATCGTTGTCAACTCGTAAGTACCCGCTGGTATGCTTTCGATCAGAAAACGCCCACGCTCATCGACAACGGGTGGACGGATACCGATATTCCTCTCACCCGGTTTTCCCACACTAACCGAGACCCTCGCTCCCTGCGGTATAGGGCCGTTTTCGAGCGTAACGACCCCTTGAATAATCGCACTACCATACGACAGAATCACACGAACGCCAGTTACGAGCTCGCCGTCTTTGACTTCAATCCCACGCGTCGCGACGATTCCATCCCGCTCCGTTCGCGCTATGTTGAAGCCCTTTGGTGGCAGCGGGCGATTCAGAGTTCCGATATTGAAAAACAAATTTCCGCTCGCCAAACCAGCCAGACGAAAGCTTCCGTCCGGAGCGATTGGTGAAGACGCCGACGATGAAACCATGCCTCCGCCTGGTACGGAGATGAAGCCCCTGATCTGAAGTTCGGACAGTTTTGCGAGCACTGCTTTGTCTTCGGTCTCCACCAGGACCACTCCGGTCACGCTCGCGCCTTTTACTAGTTTGACGACTACTCCACTGACGTCCTGATCAATGATTTCAAAGTTCAACGTCTCGGCGCGCAATTCGTTGCTTTGATTTTGATTTGGAAGCAGGTTGATTCCATATTTGCCAGGAATCAGTCCCTCGATAATGAAATCACCCTGGACATTGGATACTGCTAGGGCGTTTACATATTCCACGCGCGGACCAACGATTCGTTGAACATTAAACCGAACATTCGGCATTGGCAGTCCCCGTTCACCATCGATAACCCGCCCGGTAGCTGCAAACGTCTGTAGCGCGCGACCAAGACTAATATCAACATCGTTGGCTTCGCTTCCTTCACTGACCTCGATGACCTTGGCTTTATCCTGATCGGCAACATCGGGGTAGAAAACCTGTTTGTATGTCGAACGACCCGGATTGGTCCCTGTTATATAAGTCTCGTCGCTTCGGCCCGACGCCACCTTGTAGCGCCCCGCTTGTAGTCCATACACCCGGTAAATTCCGCGGTCGTCGGTTTGAGCAATTGTTGCCGGAAAGATTGGCCGTTGGATTTGTGGTTGCTGAATCGGCTGGTTGAAAGCATTTTCCTGAAAAATAGTGACCTGCTGTTGAATGAGTGGACGTCCGTCAGCATCAGTGACGCGACCGGTGATCACGCCTCCACGGACCAGGGCGAAATTGACCCCTTCAACGTTGTCATCGTCACCAACCAGAATTTGTTTGGCTCTCCCGTCTTTCCTATCCGCCGGGACAAAAGCCGGAACAGTTGCGACGACTTCGTAATTTCCCGGCGGGACATTGGCTATGCGATAAAAGCCGTCCATGTCAGTGGTCGCTTTTTGGAAAGGCTCGTAAGGCATCTGAAGCTCACTCTTTCGCAGTGCCACCATCACACCGCCAACGCCTTTTTCCTTGATTGTTACTCGGCCCGAGATTGAACTGCGGGGAGTCTTACTGGTTTGTAGGGTCGCAGTCTGGGCGACGACCAGAATTGGCAACAGAGTTGGGAGACTCAGCGTGGTGAGCAGGACCGTGCATAGATAGCGAGCGGAGAAACGCATACAGGGTTGCTCCTTCTTTGATTGGGGTGAGCTACAGGCATCATAGACTGAGGATACTACTGTTGTCAGCCTTAAATTCTACTGTTAGGATCGCCCGCCATGGCTCATTTAAAGATCACCGACGCCAGTGGGCGGCAGTGGCAGTTTAGTTTCCTGCCAAACGTCGCGTGCACGATAGGTCGCGCGCCCGACAATACGGTGGTCCTGGATGATCCGCGTGCTTCTCGCTATCACGCTCACATCAATCAGTCAGAAAACGGAAATTTCACGATCGTCGACGGGGCAGTTATCAACGGTCAGCTCCGGCGCAGCGCAAATAAGGTCTTTGTTAACGGTGAGCCGCGTTTTGATCAGCAACTCAAGAACGGGGATCGCATCACTATTGGCGCGAGCACATTGCGCTTTGAGCAGCCGGTAGAGGAACGGACGACGGACGTTCGCTACGACGACAAGCCACTGGGCCATACCCAGTTGCTGATCTCTGCCAACGACGTGATGTCGACGGTGCTTCGTTCTAAAGACGAAGTAACAACCTCACCGCAGCGTGACAAAGTACTGGAAACTCTGCAACGCAAAGCTAACATCCTGAGCGCACTATATGAGATGAGCAAAACGCTCGGCTCTGTGTTCGATCTGAACGCGATCTTTGAAAAGGCCACCGACATCATTTTCCGATCGACGCCGGCAGATCGTGTCGTTGCACTAATCGCCGAGGACGGCCGCGAAGATGCCAATCTGACCCCGATTGCGATGCGTGCCCGCGACAATAAGCTCGAGGCTCATGCTCGCAAGCTATCGATCGGTCGCACCATCACGCGCAAAGTCATGAAGGAGCGCGTGGCGCTGCTCTCACAGGACGCGGCTTCCGACGAACAGTTTGCCGGTGTGGATTCGATCGTCTCGCAGGGAGTGCGCTCGACGATTTGTGCGCCGCTCGTGGCGGAGTCGCGCGTTCACGGAGCACTGTATGCCGATCGTCTCGATCCGTTTGCGGCGTTTAAGCCTGACGATCTCGAGTTGATTAGTGCAGTTGCAGCACAGACGGCGATCGCAGTCGAGAACGCACGCGCTCACGAACGACTCGCGCGTGAGGAAGTCGCACGGGCTAACTACAGCCGGTTTTTGCCCGAGTATGTTGTGAAACAAATGCTCGAGAATCCCGAGTCGTTCAAGCTCGGCGGCGTTAGTCAGACCATCACAATTTTGTTTGCGGACATACGAGGTTTTACGCGCATCTCCGAACATGCGCCACCGGAAAAGATCGTCAGTTTGCTGAATCGTTACTTCTCAGCCATGACGGACATCATCTTTGCTCACGGCGGCACGCTCGATAAATATCTCGGTGATGGTCTAATGGCTCTGTTTGGAGCGCCCACCGCGACGCCCGATGACGCATCCAACGCTCTGAACGCTGCAGTCGCAATGCAACGCCGGCTTTTGGGGATCAACCGCGAGTTGCGAGATGAGGGTTTCCAGGAGATCGGCGTCGGCATGGGGTTGCACACCGGCGAAGTGGTCGTCGGTTATATCGGTTCCGACCGCCGCTCGGAATATACGGCGATCGGAGATGCTGTGAACACTTCGTCGCGATTGGAGTCTAATGCACGTGGCGGGGAGATCCTGATTAGCGATGCGACTGCGAAAGCAGCCCACAGTCGCTATAAATTGAAGCCACGCGAACCGATTACGGTTAAAAATCGCCAGCAGCCCGTGAATCTCTGGGAGGTTGATTGGCAAAGAGCTAGCGGTTCCTTTTAGATTGCCAATTGCCGATTTCCAATTGCCGATTTGAAGAATCTAACAATCGGCAACCTAAAATTGGCAATTAGCAATCAGCAATCGGCAATCTTTTTATGTCGTTCATAGGGAAAACTAAAACCCTCCTTGGCCTCAATGCCCTCAAGAATCTTGTCTCAGATTCGATGGCAATCGACATGGGTTCGGCAAGCACGATCATTGCTGTTCGTGGCCGCGGCATAGTCGTCGATGAGCCGTCTGTGGTTGCCGTTAATAAAGTCACCGGTGAAGTCATCGCGGTGGGTAACGAAGCGCACAAGATGCAGGGCCGCGAAGCACGCGACGTCACTGTAATCGCTCCGCTCGTCGATGGCGTGGTGGCGGATTTTGAACGAACGCGCACGATGTTGGACCACTTCGTCAGGGCGGCACGCAGCGGTTTTTCTCACTTCAGTCGCCGCGCGATCATGAGCGTGCTTTCGGAAGTGACGCAGGTTGAGCAACGTGCATTGCTCGCCGCGGCTGAAGAAGCGCGCATCAGTCGCGTGTACATGATCGAGGAAGGACAAGCGGCAGCAATCGGCGCGGGCGTGCCGATTAATGACGAAAAGGCAGCCGCGGTCGTGGACATCGGTGGTGGTACAACAAACGTCGCCGCGATCGTCAGCGGTTCGATCATCGCTTCGCGCGCTGAAAGAATGGGTAGCTCCGATATCGACATCGCCATCATGGATCGTTTGCGTCGTCATCGCGGTCTCACGATTGGTGTACAAACAGCCGAACGACTGAAGCTCGAATTGAGCTCCGCGATTGAGCCTGCCGATCCCGATAAAAAAATCAATGTGCGTGGTCGCGACGTGCAAACGGGCAGCCCCGGTGCTGTGGATATCACGGCTGGTGAGATCTACACGATTACGCAACCGATAATTCGTCGTATTGCCGAAGAAGTGCGAACGTTGCTGGGTGACCTGTCACCGGAAGTGGCGGGAGATGTTTTCGATCGTGGATTGATTCTGACCGGCGGCGGTGCGCTATTGGAAGGACTGCCGAGTTACTTAAACAAGGAGCTCGATCTCGAAGTGACAGTGGCTGCGGATCCGCGCTTCGCGATCGTGCGCGGCCTTGCGCAACTTTACGATGAACCCCTTTTGCTTCGCCGCGTATCGCGGACGGAGCCCCAGCCATTGATCGATACTGAAGCGACCGCTTTCGAAACGTAGTGAACATAGTAGATTTTTACAAGCGGCAAATAACGGTGGCGCACATCTTCGGCATTCCGGTGCGCTTCGATTATCGCTGGTTCGTCGTTTTCTTTCTGAGTGTCTGGCTGATCGCAATCAATCTCAGTCGCGGCGGCATGTGGGTTGGGTCTTATAAATTGCTGCCGGTAGGCGTTGCAGCAGCGTGGGGCCTTGCCATAGTAACCACGATTGGTCTGTTTCTTTCAGTCCTTGGTCACGAGCTCTCGCACGCGTTGATGGGTCGTGCTGAGGGGATTGAGATCGAAGAGATCGTACTTCATCCATTTGGCGGTCTCGCACGGCTTCGCAACGAACCTGAAAGCCCGCGTGCAGAGTTTCGCATTGCGGTTGCTGGTCCAGCCGCGAGTTTTCTCTTTGCCGCTATTAGTTTTGTGCTGATGCTGCCCGCCATGATGACGGGTTATACGATTGCCGGCGGCGTGCTGTTACTTCTTTGCGCCGGGAATCTGTTGCTCGCAATCTTCAATCTCTTTCCTGGCTATCCACTCGACGGCGGCCGCGTACTGCGTGCCATTCTCTGGCGTCGCACCGGCGACATCAAAGAAGCGACGCGTCTCGCAGGGATTTGCGGCATGCTGATCGCCGCGATCCTGATCATCTTCGGCGTCTATATGGCCATTGCTCCCACTTTTAGATCCTACTTCATGGGTTTCTGGTCCGTTCTGGTTGGTCTATTTCTTTTCGACGCCGCCTATAGCGTGGTGAAACATGTTCGCCCACGAATCCGGAATGTTGTGAGCGAAGCGATGTCGGCTCCTTACTCAATCGAACCGGACCTGCTAATCAGTAATCTGATCGATTCTGTCCTGCCGATGCACCGGCAGGTTGCATTTCCCGTCGCACAGAACCAGCGGCTGCACGGGATGCTGTCACTCGAAGATCTCAAGACCTTGCCACGCGAACGGTGGCACCTCACGAAAGCACGTGACATCATGCGACCTATTGCCCCACGTTTCTTTGTCGAACCAAACGCAACTCTCGACTACGCCCAGGAGTTGATGAAACGGAATGGGATTGGTTCGGTCGCCGTCGTGGGGAGAACGGGCGAACTCGTCGGTTTTCTTCAAACCGGAAAATTCAAACGCAGGAAACGCAAAAAACAGTAAAACGCCATACACAGTTCACACAGAGTGTTTTACAGAATCTGTGTGATCTGTGTAATCTGTTGATAGTCAGAATTGTCATTCTTGTGCATTGAAGGACTCGTCGTATGCTGGCCGTACTCGGCGCGCTCTTTGCCAACGGATTGATCGCGATACTGAAGCTGGCGGGAGCGTTGATTACGGGCTCCTCCGGCATGATGGCCGAGGCTTTCCATTCGATTGCAGACACCACTAACCAGGTCTTTCTTTTACTTGGTTTGCGGTTCTACAAACGACCGGCCTCTGACAAGCACCCGTTCGGTTACGGGAAAGAACGGTTTTTCTGGTCTTTCATTGCCGCTATTTTCATTTTTGGCGTTGGTGCGACCTACGCGATCTACGAGGGCATACAAAAACTCGCGCATCCGCATCCACCAACGAACCTTGGTTGGGCCTATGGAGTGCTCGCCATCTCCTTTGTGTTGGAGAGCGGATCGATTGCACTGGCCATTTACCAGGAAGTTAAAGAGGCGCATCACGAAGGTTTGAGCTTTGCCGATTACCTGCGCGAGTCGAAGGATCCGACGGCTAAGACAGTGCTCTTTGAAGACTCAGCCGCGCTGATAGGAATCGTGATCGCCGGGGTGGGAATTTTGCTGACCGACTATCAGGTCGGCGGCGCCGCTGGAGCATACTGGGACGGTGTTGCCTCGATAATCATCGGCATCGTGCTTGCAATCGTCGCTTTCGTGCTGGCACGTTCATCGCGCGGCTTGCTGCTCGGTGAGGCCGCAAATCCGAAAGTATTGGCGGCAATCAAACAGGCAATTGAGAGCCATCCCAACGCCGAACGCGTGTGTGAACTCTTGACGATGCACCTGGCGCCCAAACAGATCTTGATTAACGCCCATGTAAAGCTGAAACCTGAGCTGCGTACTGATGAAATTGTGAAATCGATCGCAGAGATCGAAGCGCGAATCAAAAGTGCCGAGCCGAAAGTGGAAATGATCTTTCTCGAGGTCGCGCACGACGACCAGGCTGATGAACATCAGGCCGTTGCAGAACACATCGGTTGAAGGTTTTTGCCACGGATTTTCACGGATGAACACCGATAACAGACAATCGCGTAAGAAATGTTATTGCTACTGCCATACACCGAGTATTTAAGACGGATGATTGAGCCGCGCAATGTCGCGGACATCATCTTCGTCTTTTTGCTTGTGTATGCAGTCTTGAAACTCCTGCGCGGCACTCGCGCTGCGCCAATGGCCGCCGGAATCGGCTTCCTCGTTTTCCTTTACTGGCTCTCCATCAAACAAGATCTCGCGACGCTGGAGTATGTTCTCAGTAATGGACTGCTGTACATCGGTATCGCGATCATCGTTCTCTTCCAGTCTGAAATTCGACAGGCTTTGATTACGTTTGGAAATCGATTTCGTGTGCCCTTTTCGCGGCATCGAGGACAATTTGGCGAAGGCATTTACGATGAAGTTATTCTCGCCGCCACGACGCTCGCATCAACAAAAACCGGGGCGCTGATCGTAATCGAACGTAATGTCGGTTTGAAGAACGTCACTGACGGCGGTGTGCAACTCGATGCAGAGCTCAGTTACGACCTGTTAGTAAGTATTTTCAACACTGCGAGCCCGCTTCACGACGGTGCAGTGGTTGTGCGGCGCCATCGTATCGCCGCGGCTTCGTGCTTTCTTCCCTTAACGTTGAATCCGAGACTCTCGAGAGATCTCGGAACTCGTCATCGCGCCGCGATTGGCGTTACGGAGGACACTGATGCAGTCGCGGTAGTCGTCTCGGAAGAAACGGGCTTGATTTCGTTTGTCCAACGAGGCGAGATCAGGCGCGGGCTCGACGCGACGAAGCTGCGCGGAGCAATCTTTGAGGCGCTGGAAGCAGCGCCGAAGAAAGAGCAGAAGCATTCGGAATCGGAGAGTGAAGCTGAGGAGGTCGCATCAACTTGAAATTGTTTCGCGCACGCAAAGCCCGCAAAGAAGCATTTAATGCTTTGCACCTTTGCGTTTTTGCGTGAAATTTCTGAAAAAGTATGCCCTTTCAAGACGTCGACGAAACCATCATCCCAGAGCCGCCGGCCGCGCCGAATCGAACGCAAAAGATGTTGCGCCGGATCTTCGTGGAAGACTGGAGTTTGAAGCTTCTCTCTTTGGCGATCGCGATCGTCCTGTGGCTCCTCGTGACCGGACAGAATCAACCCGTCACCGCGCACGTCAACGTCCAACTCAATTTCATCAGACCGCAGTCGCTTGAAATAAGTAATGATCCACCCCGCACTGTCGACGTGACGCTGACCGGCAGTCGCAACAAGCTGGACGATCTCACTTCACTCGATCTTGTCGCAACAGTTGACATCAGCGACCAGCGTGCAGGCGAGAGAATGTTGCGACTCGCCGACAAAGTAAAGATAACTCTGCCACAGGGAATCAAAGTTGACGGCTTCCAACCCAGCGCGATTCCGATTCGACTCGAAGAGATCGTGGATCGGCAGGTTCCGATTGAACTAAAACTCGAAGGCAAACCTGATGATGGATTTGAGGTTTATTCCGTCTACGCGAATAAAGGCAGTGTTTCAGTGCGAGGACCGGCAAGTCTTGTAAACGCACTTCAGAAAATCTCGACCGAAAGCATTTGGCTGAAAGGGCGCAAAGCAAATTTCACGGCCCAAAATGTGGCGCTTGATGTTCCGGATCCTAAAGTCGATCTGCTGGAGCCGATGGTGAATGTTGCGGTTGAGATCGGTGAGCGGCGCATTGAAAAAAACTTTTCTGGCGTCCCGGTAACTACCGCCGATGGCGGAAAAGTCCATCCAGCGACCACATCTGTTACTCTGCTTGGCGTGGCCAGTTTTCTTGAAGCAGTCAAACCCGAAGAGTTGAGAATCGTTTTATCCGGTCAAAACCTGGAACCTCGACTCGAACTTCCTGACGTCCTAAAAGGAAAAGTGATTCTGAAATCTGTCAATACTTCGAGGTTTGTTCCTGTAAGGTGAAGGCGACGAAAACTCTTTTTGGTACTGACGGAATTCGAGGTGAAGCGGGGAAGTTTCCGCTCGACTCGCCAACCGTCACCGCCATCGGTTTTTCGCTCGCCGAGCATCTCGCCGAACGCGATCCTAATCCGCAAATCATCATTGGACGCGACACTCGCGAATCGGGCGAATCAATCGAACATGCTCTGATCGAAGGTGCAAACAAGGCCGGCGTCGAGTGTCTCTCGGCAGGTGTCATCACGACACCCGGTGTTGCGTTCTTAACACGCAAACACCGAGCATCCGCGGGCGTCGTCATCAGTGCGTCTCACAATCCGTACCAGGATAACGGAATCAAAATCTTCGCACCGTCGGGTGAGAAGATGGACGATTCAGTGGAACGAATGATCGAGGCTGATATCTTTGCCGAGGCCGAACTCACACCTTCGACTCAATCGAAGCCAGCGCCATCATCACCGGAAGTCCAGGAGAAACTCCGGCAGGAATATTTGTCATTCCTCGCCGACGAAATCGGCAGTGATCTAAATCTCGAGGGCCTGAAGATGGTTGTGGACTGTGCCAACGGCGCCAGTTCGGCACTCGCTCCAGTTCTTTTCGCACGACTAGGTGCCAAAGTGATCGCCATCAACGCCGCTCCAGACGGTCGCAACATCAATCGTGATTGCGGCTCACTTCATATCGATTCGCTCCGTCAGAGAGTAATCGACGAACATGCAGACCTGGGCGTCGCATTTGATGGAGACGCCGACCGGTCTCTATTCATCGACAACAAAGGGAATTTCGTTGACGGCGACGAAACTATCTGGGCGCTCGCGTCGCATCTTCAAGCGCACGGAAAACTGAAAGACAGCACCGTCGTCGCGACAGTTATGAGCAATATCGGTCTTGAAATCGCTTTCCGTTCAGCCGGAATTCAACTTGTTCGCACTGACGTCGGCGACAAGTACGTGCTTGAGAAGCTGTTGGAGCTGGGAGCAAGTCTCGGAGGCGAGCAATCGGGTCACATCATCATGCCCGAGCTGAGTCTGGCCGGAGACGGCATGATCACGGCACTTTGCCTTCTTCGGGCGTTGCGGGAATCACGAAAAACACTGGCCGAAATCACGGCTGGGTTCGAGCAGTACCCGCAGATCCTCGTAAATGTGCGAGTGCGAGAGAAGGTTCCATTTGCCGAATTGCCGTCAGTTCAGGCCGCCGTGGCGGAGGTTGAGGAACTGCTTTCGCAAAAAGGACGGCTGCTGCTCCGTTACTCCGGGACGGAGCGACTGGCCAGAGTCATGATTGAGGGCGAGCACCAGCGCCAGATCGAGGAGTACGCGGCTAAAATCGCCCGGGCGATAGAAGAAGAAATCGGGGCGGCGACTTAGGCCGCTCGTGCAATTTCTACACGACCACCCGCGAAAAATCTACACGGTGATGGCCAGCTTCCGAGCCCGCTGACTTCGTGTTTCTGGGTTCCGGCTCGTCTTTCCGAGCAAACACAACCTGTTTATCTTCAAAATAAAAAGTGTCTTGCACGGCACAGTCGTTGCGATGTATATTGTGGGGCAAGAGAGACGGTTGGTGGATCCTCCGTCTCAAGTGGTTGCTGGGGTGAGGACAGTAACCACGAATATGGATGGGCGCGACGCACTCCCACGTATGTCGCGCCCATTCGCTTTTTGGCTACAAAGTAAAACCAGCCACAAAAAGGCACATAAAGCACAAAATGCTTTCTGCTAGAATCCAGCCTCTATATGCACCGGCTGGAAATCTCCCTCAAACAAACGGCTCGACGCAGTGAAATCAATATCGGCAGCGGTATCAGACGGGATCTCGGAAAATTGCTGCCGCTAAAGGCGCCTCGTCGGGTTGGAATCATCTCGAACCAACGGGTCTTCGACCTTTACGGCCGTGACGTTAAGCGTTCTTTGAAGTCTGCCGGATTTAAGACGCTCGAGTGGTTGATGCCCGAAGGCGAGCGTTATAAGTCGTTCCCTGTGTTGGAGAAAGCGGTCACTTTTCTTAGTGAAAACCGCTTCGAAAGGGACGATCTGGTGCTGGCACTCGGCGGTGGAGTTGTCGGTGATCTGGCGGGTTTCAGTGCCGCGATTTACCTCCGGGGTCTGCCGCTCGTTCAGGTGCCCACGACACTTTTGTCCCAAATTGACTCCTCTGTTGGCGGCAAGACGGGAATCAATCTTCATACTGGAAAGAATCTCGTAGGGGCCTTTCATCAACCATTATCGGTATTCATCGACACTGAAACACTCGCTTCATTGCCTCCGCGCGAACTGGTTTCAGGTTTTTGTGAAATGGTCAAACAATCCCTCATCGCCGACACATCGCTTTTCGAGATGACGGTAAATTGTCTTCAAAAACAGGACGACCAGCGCGATTTTCTTCGCTCTTCGGAGTTTGAAAACCTGATTGCGGCGCAATGCAATTTCAAAGCGTCAATCGTCGCGAACGATGAACGCGAGTCAACCAGTCGCACGGATGTGAAATCACGGCGCGTGTTGAATTTTGGACACACAACTGCTCATGCCCTGGAGACGATTACAAACTATCGTTACTTTCGTCACGGTGAAGCAGTTGGCTATGGAATGTTAGTTGCCGGAGAACTTTCGCGAAACCTGGGTCTCATCGACTTGGGTGAACTTAAAACGCTGCGCGATGCGGTCAGTCTTGCTGGATCACTCCCACGCGCAAACAATCTCGATACAGGCGCGATCATGCGCGCTCTCAAGCACGACAAGAAGAGCGTTGGTGGTCAGATCAATTGGGTGTTGCTCGAAGGGATAGGCCGGCCGAAGATCGTCGAAGGCCGGCTTATCAGCGCGAAGTCCTTGCGTCTTTCGCTGCGAGCTGGATTACAAGCATTGGAGAGTTCCCACTAATGCGAATGCAAAGATCAGGCGAACGAGGCAGTGCGAGCCTCAAATTTGTGATTGTGATGGCGATCATGGGTGGGTGTGCTTATGCCGGATATCTTTACATTCCGGTGGCGTACCACGCGACTGTGTACAAGGATTTAATGCAGCACTATGTTGATGTGGCTTCGACACAGGGCTATCAGCCATCATGGGTAGCGGAACAACTGATGAAGAACGCTCCCGAGTATGACATTCCGGAGGGTGCTACCTACACACCGGTCCTACGTGATAGTCGAATTGAAATGAGAGTTCAGTACGTCCGCCCAATCGAATTCCCCGGTTACACTTACAACTACGAATTCGATCACACCGTAAAGAGCACCGCGTTTCTTACCTTCAAATAATATTAGCCACAGATAAACGCGGATAACACAGATCAGAATTAAAGGTAAATCATTTCTGATCCGCGTTCTTCCCGTGTACATCTGTGGCTAAAAAATTACCTCGGGGGGCCGCCGTCGAGGAACGCTTTGAGTTTTCGCGAGCGTGAGGGATGCCGCAGTTTGCGCAAAGCTTTCGCTTCGATTTGACGGATGCGCTCTCTGGTAACTGCGAAGTGTTGCCCAACCTCTTCGAGAGTGTGCTCTGAGCCAGTGGTCCCAAGGCCAAACCTCATCTTGATCACTTTCTCTTCGCGCGGAGTTAGCGTCGCCAAAACTTCATCAGTGATCTCGCGCAGGTTCGAAGCAACCACTGCATCCGCCGGATTCAGGATCGACTTGTCTTCGATAAAATCGCCGAGATGTGAATCTTCTTCCTCGCCAATCGGCGTTTCCAAAGAGATCGGTTCCTGAGCAATCTTCAAGACCTTGCGAACTTTGGATACAGGAATATCCATTTTCCTCGCGATCTCTTCGCTCGTCGGTTCGCGTCCTAGTTCCTGGACCAGCGATCGGGACGTTCGAATCAGCTTGTTGATCGTCTCAATCATGTGCACCGGAATACGAATCGTGCGGGCCTGATCCGCAATCGCGCGGGTGATCGCCTGCCGAATCCACCACGTCGCGTAAGTGGAAAACTTGTATCCGCGCCGCCATTCAAACTTGTCAACGGCCTTCATCAATCCGATGTTGCCTTCCTGGATCAAATCCAGAAACTGCAAACCGCGATTCGTGTACTTCTTCGCGATCGACACAACCAACCTGAGGTTCGCCTCAACTAATTCGCGCTTCGCCTGACCCGTTTGTTGTTCGCCAATAACAATCGCCTGAAGCGATCTCTTGATCTCGACGGGACTGACGAAATTGTCGATCTCGATCTGCAACAACTTCTTACGCGCCATCAAAATGCGGCGCCTTAGATCTTTTTCATCGTCAGGCTTGAGGCGCTTTCGGCTGATCTTTTCGTTTGCACTGTCAATCTCACGGTCTGCTTCACGCACGGATTTCTGAACTGCGCGAATCGAATTGATCAACCGCTGCCGCGCGCGCTCTGTCAGATTCAGGCGTCCGATTTCCTGCGCTATTTCGAGGCGAATTCTCGCGACTCGTCTTTTCAGACGAGTCAACTTTTTGCCCTTCTTGCCGTGGGTGAGTTTTTGTTCGGCCTTTAGTTTCTCAAACTCCTTCAGTCCGACTTTGCAGTGTTTGTCGATGTTCTGAATTCCTTCGATGGTCCAGGTCCGGTACTCTTCGGCCTTATCTTCATCGCCGGTGAGCTCAGCCTGTTCGGAGAAGGTTACTGTGTCGCGAATGTTTATACGGCCGTTTTCGAGATCCTCGCCAAGCTTCAGCACTTCACGAACGGCAATTGGAGAACGCGCGATCGCCTTCTGAGTTTTTAGTTGGCCGCGTTCGATGCGTTTCGCGATCGCAACTTCACCCTCACGCGTGAGCAACGGCACCACACCCATTTCGCGGAGGTAGAGTCGAACCGGATCGTTAGTCTTTTCTAAAGCACCGGCGGAGAGGTCCAGTTCGATGTCTTCGTCGAGGCCTTCTTCATCCTCATCAGTGACTGTCGCCGCGGCTTTTTCCAGGAGTCGCTCGTCGGAATCGGCGACCGGAATGTTTGAGCCTTCGAGTTTCTGGAGTACATCTTCAATGTCGTCGGGAGAAACAACATTGTCCGGCAACTCACGGTTGAGATCGTCGAACGTCAGGTATTTCTTGTCGCCGCCCAGTTCGAGCAGTCGTTCCATTACGTCGTCGCGATCTTTGTCTTCCATACTACTCACGGTTATTGCTCCGAGTTCTTACCTGACACGCGAGGCCGTTTCACTTTGGGGCTGCAGCATCGCCTGACGCTGCGCAGAGAGTTGAATCTGTTCGGCGGAAAGCCGGGAAAGCCGTTCCATATCCTGTTCCCGCTCGGCCACGACCAACTCTCGTCTCAATTCTTCAATCCGCAGTTCGAGCTTCATCAATCTGAACGTGGAAACACATTCTTCCGCTACGTAATGCTCGTTTGAACCATGCAGGGAGGAGTTCATCAACACCATCGGAACCATGCCCGCGGCAAACTCGTCGCCCTCGATCTTGCTGGTTAAGTTCTCAAAATCAATTTCGGCGCCCTCACGCTCGAGCTCAAACAAAGCTTTGAACAGCGGCGCCGTCGCCAGGTCTTCATAATCTTCTTCGCGCAGCATCGAGAGGGCTTCTCGTCGCAAATTTGCGTCTGCAAAAAGTAGACCAAGCAATCGCTGTTCGGCAGCGGTCGCTTCCGTTCGTCTTGTCAACGACTGTACAGCGGTGGGACGAAGATTCCGATTGTCCCTGACCATCTGCCACAGCTCACGACGCCATGTGGATGTATTTACATTCTCACGATCAATCCCGAGCGCATCCATCGCCATGTCGAAATACTCGCGCTTCTGAATGCGGCTGTTGACGGCCCGAATGTAGGGAAGAACTTCTTCGACGGCTTCAGCCTTTTCCGCAGGCCGGTGAAGATTACGGTCGCGTAAAGCGCTTTCGATTACGAATTGTATGTGTGGTTGTGCCTGCGCCCTTTGTTGTTGATATTCCGTTACGCCAAACTTTCGGATGTACTCATCCGGATCTGCGTCGTCGGGAAGCACCAGCACCTTAACTTCGAAATCCTCGGCGAGGAGAATCTCGATCGCCTTTTTCGCGGCTTGCACGCCGGCGCGGTCGCCATCATAGTTGACTACAACTCTGCGCGCAAACCTACTTAGAAGCTTTACTTGATCCGGCGTTAATGCCGTTCCCAAACTCGCGACAACGTTTCGCACTCCGTACTGATACGGCACGATCAGATCTAAAAATCCCTCGACTAAAATCGCGAAACCTTGTCGACGAATCTCGTCACGAGTCAGGCTCAGACCAAACAGATTGCGACCTTTTACGTAGGCAGCCGTTTCAGGCGAATTGATGTATTTCGCGTCTTCGCCTTTGAGTGTTCGTCCACCAAACGCGATGGGCCGGCTCTGTGCGTCGAGCACAGGAAACATCAAGCGACCACGAAAACGATCGTAAGAACGGTTAGAGTCCTCCTTTTTTGCGACCAGGCCACTACGATCTATATGTTCCTGAGTGGCACCTTTATTTCGCAAATAATTTGAGAGAGCGTCCCAACTGTCCGGACCATAGCCGAGACGAAAAGTTTTTTGCGTCTCTTCGGTAATTCCGCGTTCTTTTAAGTAGTCGCGAGCGATGCGGGCCTCGTTGCTCGACTCGAGTTGTTGTTGCCAAAATTCCATGGCCCATGAATTGAGCTGGATGACGAGGTCGGACTCCTGGCGTCGCGCTTCGAAGCGGCCGTCGTCCACCATTGTCGGCAGTGGCATCCCGACTTTGTCGGCAACGATTTTGATCGCTTCCGGAAAAGGGACGCGCTCGATTTCCATCACAAAGTTGAAAACCGAGCCACCTTTGTGACACCCGAAACAGTAGAAGATCTCTTTCGCGGGGCTGACGGAAAACGACGGCGTCTTCTCTTTATGAAATGGGCAACACGCCATCCAGTTCGCGCCCTTCTTCTTGAGCTGCACGTAGTCCTGAATGACCCGGACGATGTCTGCCTGTCGTTTGAGATCGTCGATGAATGTCTGGGGGTAACGCATTATCCGTGAAATCCGTGTGAATCTGTGGCTAGTTTTATTGTCTCAACTCAACTACCGTTGCACCAGCGCCGCCCTGATCGGGTGGGGCGGGTAAGAAACGGGAGACGTGGGGGTGACCGTCTAACAAGGCGCCAATCGCGCGACGCAAAGCGCCGGTGCCGTGTCCGTGAATGATTCGCACTTTGCTCAAACTCGCCAGCGAAGCTTCGTCGAGAAACTTGTCTACTGCATCGACTGCTTCGTCAGTGGTTTGTCCGATGACGTTCAACTCCGATTGTGCTTTGTCTTCCGCTGTACCGAGATGAACTTCCGCTTCTGCTGATCGTCTCAGCTTTTCCAACTTTCCTTGTTGTGGTTTCGGAGCCGTTGCTTCGACCAGTTCGAGATTCTCGAGTCTTTCTCTGAACCGCAGAGACTTTACTCTTACTTCCGCCATGCCATCTTTGATCTGGTCCACAATGCCAACCGAGCCGAATGAACGAAGCTTTACCTTGTCGCCGACAACAATCTCGCGTGGCGCAGCGGGCACATATTCCGGAGTTTCCTCGGCGATGTGTTCCGGCTCTGCTCGATCGGCTTGCACTGGTTGCCCTTCACGCACGATGCGAACTCCGCGTTCTGCCGTGCGTTTCATCTCAGCTATTTGACGGTGAGACTCGCGTTCCAGTCTGATTCGCTCGGTGCGGTCCTCGATCTTCGCCACTAACTCGCGAGCCCGCTTCTCAATCTCTGCAATCGTGCGCTGAACGGATTGATCAAACGTCGACTTCCGCTCCCGTTCCCGTTTCGCCGCCTCTTTGTCGAGCGCTGCGAATTTCTCCGCCACTGCCGAGCGCTCTTCCTCCAGGGCGAGACGCAAAGCCTCCGCCTCTTCTGCTTCTCGTTTGATTCGTCGCAAATATTCAGACGCCTGCAGCGACGAGTCTTTAACAGATCTCATCGCGTCGTCGACGATCGGAGTGGGAACGCCGAACCTCCGCGCAATCTCCAAGCCCGATGATGCACCAGCCACGCCAACTAGTAGTCTATAAGTCGGACGCAAAGTCTTTTCGTCAAACTCGACACTTGCATTCACTACACCTTCTTCGTTGCCGGCGTACATTTTGAGTCCACTGTAGTGTGTCGTAGCAATAACGTGAGCACTGCAAACTCTTCTGAAGTGATCGACAACCGCAACCCCAAGCGCGGATCCTTCTTCGGGATCAGTTCCGGTGCCGACTTCGTCAAGCAGGACGAGTGCAGGCGCTTCGCAGAGTTCGAGCATCCGCGCAATATTGGCGACGTGTGAAGTGAACGTCGAAAGATTTGCCGCGAGTGACTGGTGATCTCCTATGTCAGCTAACACAGAAGCGTAAAACGGAAAACGTGCCGTTAGCGCCGGCACGGAAATGCCCGAGAGGGCCATCAAAGCGAGCAAGCCCGTCGTCTTCAATACAACCGTCTTGCCGCCCGCGTTCGCGCCGGAGATGACCATTACTTTCTTATCGTCAGTCAGAGCGAATGAGACAGGCACCACTGATCCGCCCGCAGCGCGCAAGTTTTCTTCGAGCAACGGATGTCGAGCTTCGATGAGTTCGAGATCGCCGCTTCCATAAGGTGCAACCTCGGCCTGAATCTCCGGTATCACACAATTGAAATTCTGATGAAAAATCGCGCGGGCATTGATGAAATCGAGCTCAGCGACGGCCTGCGCCGCCATCTCGATACCCGGCAGTTGCGCACGCAGTTCTTCTGACAAACCGTACAGAATTTTTGCAATCTCACGGGCTTCGCTCTCATGCAGGCCCTGCAATTCGTTGTTGGCCTCGATCGTTTCGAGTGGCTCAACGAAGGCAGTGGCGCCTGATGAGGAGTAACCGTGTGCGACGCCCTGAACGCGCCCACGATGATCGGCTTTTACAGGAATTACGAAGCGATCGTTGCGTATCGTTACGAGTTCATCCTGAATCGCCTCGGCAGACCTGCGCATCAGACCTTCGAGCGAGCGCGTGATACGCGAGCGCAGCACATTGATCTCGTGACGAATAGCAGCAAGTTCCGGACTCGCGCGGTCGTCGAGCTCGCCATTCGGAAGAATTTTGTTCGTGACGCGTGCGATTAGCGAATTCAACTCACGCGGCAGATCCTGGACCAGTTCCCAAAGCACCGGAGTATTTTCGCGTTCCGCAAGAATCGCGGATCGCGCCGACATAGCCTGATCACAAAGCTTCGCGGTTTGCAGAATCGAAAGTGGATCCAGACTCGCGCCTTCGACGCGCAGTCGTCCAATCGCTTCGGAAGGATCTGTTAACCCGTTGAACCACCATTTGACTCCGCGCGTCCGCAACGTCACACATTCTGCGAGTGTTGCGAGCTCGCGCCTGAGTTCTGAAACGTCTTCGAGAGGCGTGAGTGTCTCGACGCGCCGCTGGCCCGCTTCGGTTTGCGCGTTACGTTTGATCAATTCCAGCAGGTGCTGGTATTCGAGAGTTGTGAAGGCCTGCTTGTTCACAAGGTGTAAAGGTTACAACGACGACAACTGACAGACAAATCGATACAATGATCACTCACTCTTAAACGAAAGGGCGCACGCAATGGATGAGTTTGACCGCTATCGCGCGGCGATGAACGAAAAACTGCTCGGCAGTAATCACCTCGGCATCAAACGGTTTTTCGCACTTGATACTCAGGCTTATGAAGACGGTGCACTCGACAAACGCACCAAGGAATTGATGGGCCTGGTAGCTTCAACCGTGCTTCGCTGCGACGACTGCATCACTTATCACATCAAACAATGCGCGGCGATTGGAATCAATCGCGAAGAGTTTCTCGACGCCTTCAACGTCGCCCTCGTAGTTGGTGGCTCAATTACGATTCCACATCTACGACGTGCAATCGAACGCGTAGATGAACTGCTCGAAAATCCATCTGAGTAAAAAATCCGTGAAATCTGTAGTTCTATTTATTTTTCTAATGTTGTTCGCTCAGGGTATCTCTATGTCTGCTCAAGAAAGACCAAAAGTTCGCGCGCCGGAGATCACCGGTGGTCGCGGTTGGCTGAACACCGACAAACCACTCTCGCTCGCAGCGTTGAAAGGCAAAATCGTCCTGCTCGACTTTTGGACCTATGGCTGCATCAACTGCATCCACATCATTCCGGATCTGAAGAAGCTCGAAGCAAAGTATCCGAATGAACTGGTCGTGATCGGCGTTCACTCCGCCAAGTTTCAAAACGAAAAAGAGACGGAAAACATCAGACGCATCATCCTGCGCTACGAAATCGAGCACCCCGTTTACAACGACTCCGAATATGCAGTCTGGCAAAGCTACGCTATCCGCGCATGGCCCACGCAGGTATTGATCGATCCGGCCGGATACATCGTCGGCGGCGTTTCGGGCGAAGGTAATTACGACGTCATCGATCAAACAATCGCGAAAGTTGCCGAAGAGTTTCGCAAAAAGGGAGAACTGAACGAGGAGCCTCTCAAACTCGTTCTCGAACGCGCCAAAGTCGGAGATCTGCCGCTTGCTTTTCCAGGCAAAATTCTTGCGGACGCAAAAACCGACCGCCTCTTCATTGCCGACTCAAACCACAACCGCATCGTTGTCACAAAGCTCGACGGCACGCTCGTAGAAACAATAGGCACAGCCGAGGCGGGTGCTGCTGATGGCGCCTTTGATAAAGCAACGTTCTATCGTCCGCAAGGCCTCGCGCTGAATGGCGATAGTCTGTACGTCGCCGATACTGAAAATCATCTGATTCGTCGTGTCGATCTG